>JACMMN010000024.1 GCA_014379075.1 Pyrinomonadaceae bacterium
CGAGCGGGCACAAGTCGTGCGTGTTTTAATGTGCGAACTGCAGCGGATCGCTTCGCACATGGTTTGGCTCGGGACGAGCGCCCTTGATCTCGGTGCAATGAGCGTTTTCTTCTTTTGCTTTCGCCAGCGTGAGAAAATTTTGAATTTGATTGAAGCCGCTTCGGGCGGACGGATGACGCCGAGCTATTTTCGCATCGGCGGTTTGATGATGGATTTGCCGGCCGGATTTGAACGCCGCGTCAAACAATTTTCCGAGGATTTTCCGGAAGCTTTAAATACTTTTGATACTTTAGCGACCGGCAACACGATCTGGCAGAGCCGGACACAGGGCGTCGGCATAATCGACCGCGAAGAAGCGATCAATTGGGGATTGACTGGCCCGTGCCTTCGCGGCAGTGGCGTTGAGCTTGATCTACGCAAGCATAATCCGTATTCAGGTTACGAAACTTACGATTTCGATATTCCGACCGAACCGGACGGCGATGTCTGGTCGCGTTACAAAGTTCGCATGCGCGAGCTTTACGAATCGCATAAGATCGTCCGCCAAGCTCTCGAACGCCTGAAACCGGGACCGATCAAAGCCGACGCACCAAAGGTCGTCCTTCCCGACCGCGACGATATGCGAAAGCACATGGATTCGCTGATCCATCACTTCCTGATCGTCGCCGAAGGCTTCAACGTCCCCGAAGGAGAAGTTTATCACGCCATCGAAGCCTCGAAAGGCGAACTTGGCGTCTACATGAAATCGAACGGCGGGCCGAAGCCGGATCGCGTTCATTTCCGCGGGCCGAGTTTTGTGAATTTATCGGCTTTGCCTGTGATGAGCGAAGGCGAGATGGTGGCGGATGTTGTGGCGATTATTGGTTCGCTGGATATTGTCTTGGGTGAGATTGATAGATAGTTATGGCTGACGATCAATTAAATTATCGAATCGACGAAATCTTCCGTATTGCTACCGCCCTGCTTGAAAAGAGTAAGACGCATGACGGGCATTTTGAGGCGATCAGCACAAAAATTGGAAAGACGGACAAGCGTTTCGATTCAATGGATAGTCGTTTCGATTCGATGGATAATCGTTTCGACCGGCTCGAAAATAAGGTTGAGATCATCTATGGACAGTTAACGGATATGGCGTCCAAACTGATTGAGCTGGATATCCGCCTAGCCGCGATAGAGGCGAAAATTAACTTAGTAGAGGTAAAAATCACAGGCCTTGATACCGAAATAAAGCAAATTCGTATTGAATTGGATGAATTGAATCAGAGATTCGAAAGCGAAATTGACTCCCAAAAGCGAATCGACGAATTATCCGTGCGTGTATTTCAGATAGAAGAGAAACTCACGGCATAAGCAAAGATTAATTTTATGGCAGGAGCAGTTCCTACAAGTTATACGGATAAAGTTATCGTCTCGGACGAGGTAGCGGAGTTTTCGCCGGAGATCATTACCGAGATGAACAACCATCTGGCGAAATATCCGCCGGAGCGGAAGCGGTCGGCGTTGATACCGCTTTTGCTGCTGGTCGTTCAGCGTGAGCGCGGATGGGTCGATAATGCGGGCGTTAATTTCCTGGCGCAATTTCTCGATCTGGAAGTAACCGACGTTTGGGAAACGGCGACGTTTTATTCGATGTTCAATTTGCGTCCCGTCGGGCGGCACCATATTCAGATCTGCAAAACGCTATCGTGCAAGATCATGGGCGAGCCGGAGATAACCGGCCATATTTGCGACAAATTGGGAATTCATCCGGGCGGATCGACGGAGGACGGCAAGTTTACCGTAACAATGGTCGAATGCCTTGGAAGCTGCGGGACGGCTCCGATGATGCAGATCGGATTCGATAATTACGAAGATTTGACAACTGAGAAAGTAGACAAGATTTTGGCCTCCTGTAAATAGCCTTAATGCTTGTTTCGTTTCACCTCACAGAGGGTGTTTCAGGTGAAACAAAAGGTTCGGCAAATGCGGGGATATTTAAATCGAACACGGGTTTTTAATAATTCAACAGGAGATCTGTAAATGCGAAAATCTTTGTGTTTGATCATTATCAGCCTTGTGTGTTCGACGGTTTTACTCGCTCAGGAAGCCGGCAACCGTGCGTACGGAACGCAAAAGCGGAGGCCGCAGGCGAGCACAGGGCAGCTTACGGCGAATGCTGACGCGGCGTCGAGGATCTATTTTGTCGAAGCGAACGTGCTGATGAATGTCAAAGCTGATGCGTACAACGCCGTATTCGCGGTGGTGCAGAGCGGCACTACAGCCGCGGAAAGCAATGCGAAGATCAACGCACAGATCGCTGGTTTTACGAAAGATTTAGCGGCTTTAAATGTTAAGCCAAGCGATATTTACGTTGATTTTATAACGCAGAACAAGGTTTACGATTACACGACGGCGGGTACCGTGATAACCGAGAAGGTTTCCGGTTTTGAAACGAAGAAGAATGTCGTCGTGCGTTACACCGACCGTGCGCTGCTTGAAAAATTACTTTCGGCCGCGACCAAGAATTCGATCTTCGATCTGATCGAGGTCGAATATGTCGTCAACGACATTCCGGCGATTCAGGCAAGGCTTGCCGATGAAGCGGTAAAGATAGTAAAGCGAAAAGAGGCGAGCTACGGTAATTCGTTTGGAATTAAGATGACCGGAACGAATGTGGCGAACGAAAAATACGACGCATTTTATCCGGCGGATTTGTACTCGAATTATCAGGCTTACGAAGCCGGAAGAACGTCCGGCGACTACAACCGGACAGTGATAGAACAGCGAAAAACGCGAACGTTTTTCTACGAACCGCTCGACGCCAGCAGTTTCGATTCAGTGATAAACCAAATGGGAATCGAACCGATGGTGCAATTTACGCTTTATATGCGGATGCAGTACGATTTGAAGAAGTAAAGATGTTTTACAAAGTAGTTTTGCAAAAATCCGAAGAAGGTTACAGCATTTCATGCCCCGTTTTGCCCGGCTGCTGGTCGCAGGGCGATACGGAAGATGAAGCTTTGGGCAACATTAAAGAAGCCATAGAAGAATATTTGGGTGTTCGGAATTCTTTGAAATGACAAAAAGCATCGTTTCCTTTGGCATTCTGGTTTTGTGTTTTTTCGTAATTGGCTGCGGTTACGGCTCGGTGCGAGTTCCTACCGGAGCAATGCAACCTACGATTCCGATAGATTCTTTTGTTGTTTGGGATAAATCAGCCTATCTAGGCGAAAATCCAGTTAGTCGTTTTGATCTCGTGCTGCATACTGTGCCGTTAAATGCTTTACGTGAGAAAAGAGGTATTACAGAAAACGAACATTATATTTTTCGTGTAATCGGCCTTGGAGGTGAGGAGATAGAGGTTAAAAAAGGCATCGTCTTTGTTAACAAAGTGCAACTGGAGCATCCTTTCGAAATTAATCCTTCGAATGATAATTTCGGGCCGATTCGAATACCAGACAATGAGTTTTTTCTACTTGGAGACAATCGTTCTGAAAGCGAGGATAGCCGGTACTGGAAGCCTGCGACGATAGGAAAAGACCGGATCATTGGCAAGGTGGTAAAGATATTTTAGAGCTATGGAAATTAGAGCAATAGGCTGCGAGCCGCTTCAGTTAAAGCGAATGCACATTCATGATGGGCATACGTTGAAGGTGTACCGGGAAACTGGCGGGTATGAATCGCTGAAAAAGGCGATGGGTATGTCGCAGGACGATATTATCAACGAGGTCAAGGCTTCGGCCCTTCGCGGGCGGGGCGGAGCGGGATTTCCGACCGGGATGAAGTGGAGCTTTGTGCCGCGGCAATCGCCGAAGAACAAATATATCGTCTGCAACGCCGACGAATCCGAGCCTGGTTCATTTAAAGACCGCTATTTGCTGGAACGCGACCCGCATGCACTTATCGAAGGAATGCTGATCGCGGCTTTCGCGCTTGGGGCGACGACCGGATATATTTATTTTCGCGGCGAATACAACTATCTGATCGACGTTATGGATGCCGCACTTGCCGAGTGCCGCGAGGCCGGTATTCTGGGCAAAAACATTTTAGGATCGGATTTTTCGCATGAGATTTACACTCATACCGGTGCCGGAGCGTATATATGCGGCGAGGAAACCGCGTTATTGAGCTCGCTCGAAGGTTATCGCGGACATCCGCGAATGAAGCCGCCGTTCCCTGCTATCGAAGGCGTTTATGCATCGCCAACGGTGATAAATAATGTGGAAACATTCACATCGGTTCCGCAGATAATCGAAATGGGCGGCATTCCGTGGCGCGATCTCGGAACGGAAAAATCGGGCGGAACGAAGCTTTGGTCGGTCAGCGGGCACGTTAAAAAAACCGGCGTTTACGAACTTCCGATGGGCTACGCCGATATGGAAAAGTTCATCATGGAAGACTGCGGCGGCATGCTTCGCGATGACAAGAAACTGAAAGCGGTGATTCCCGGCGGTTCGAGTGTTTATATAATGAACACGAGCCAGATCCTCGGCAAAAATGTGACAATGGATTACGAAGGCCTTGTCACTGCGGGATCGGCTCTCGGAACGGGCGGATTTATCGTGATGGATGAGACGGTCGATATTGTCGAATCGACGCACAATCTGTCGCAGTTTTACAAGCACGAATCCTGCGGTTGGTGCACGCCGTGCCGTGAAGGGACCGATTGGCTAGTCAAGATTTTCGACCGCATCACATCCGGCGGCGGACGGCCGGAAGACGCACAGCTTTTACTTGATATTTGCGATAACATCGAAGGAAAGAGCTTTTGCCCGCTCGGCGACGCGGCCGCCTGGCCGATCCAAAGTGCGGTCAAGCAGTTTCCGGAAGATTTTAAGAAATGGATAATGAATAAAACCAACGGCAGCGATGTCACGGCAAACGTTTAACAAATTTAACTAGATAGTTTTATAGGAGTATTAAAATGGGAAAAGGCGATAAGAGAAGCAGACGCGGAAAGATATTTGCGGGAAGTTACGGAAAAACGCGTCCGAGACACAAAAAGAAAAACGTAGCGGCAGTGGAGCCGGCGGTTAAAGAGAAGAATCCAAAAGCGAAAGATTGACCGGTTGAAAATTTCTGCATGATTGATACTGTTACTTCAGTAAATGACATCGTTATTCGTCTTACCGATGAGCGATGGGCACATATTACTGAAGAACACTCGGAACTAGCGGGTATGCGTTTCGACATTTTGGAAACAGTCGCTCAGCCTGTAAAAATTTATCAAGGCGGAAAAGATGAATTGATTGCGCTCCGAGAAATATACGTGGGTAAATTTTGGCTGTAATCTATCGCGAAATAGATTCAGATGGCTTTATTATAACCGCTTTCATGACACGTCGAGTTAGATCGTTGGAAAAGAGAGTTTTATTATGGTCAGCACAGAAATAAGTAATTATTTGAAGCTTGCTCCGGCAATGCTGGCCGCACCAAATGGATATCTTTGGTCGTCCTATGATGAAGAGGCTGATGTTTTATATATCAATTTCAAAAAACCGAGTGTGGCAACCGATAGCGAATTGACCGATGATGACGTAATAATTCGCTACGAAGGCGAGGAAATTATTGGATTGACTATTTTGCACGTCAGCCAAAGAAAAGATTTTTAACCGAATAATGTCAACAGAACTTATAAAAGTTACTATCAACGAAAAGGAATTCGAGGTCGAAAAAGGCGCCTTACTGATCGACGTGTGCCGCGAGAACGAGTTCAGCATTCCGTCTTTTTGTTATTACAAAGACCTGGCGCTTCAGGCTTCGTGCCGGATGTGTTTGGTCCGCATCGAGAAGATGCCGAAATTGCAGACTTCGTGCACAATCACCTGTACCGACGGGATGAATGTTACGACAGCAAGTCCGGAAATTGAGAAAGCACAGAGGGCGATGGGCGAATTCTTGCTGACGAATCATCCGCTCGATTGCCCCGTCTGTGACCGCGGCGGCGAATGCGAACTGCAGGAAGTGATATTCGATTGGGGCGATGTCGAAGAGCGTTTTACCGAGAAAAAGAACGTCCAGCCGGAAAAATACCTTTCGCCGATCGTCGCCAACGATCCTCAGCGATGCATTCTCTGTAAACGCTGCACACGCGTTTGCGATGAATGGATGGGCGAA
>JACMMN010000198.1 GCA_014379075.1 Pyrinomonadaceae bacterium
AGTTTTTCCGTATCGTACGTTCTTTGTGTCGCAGCGATGTTGTGAGCGATTATCAGGCAAGCCAATCCTGGCAAGTCATGAAATAAATGCGAACGGGCATACCGGCTGTGTTTGCTTGAATTAGCGGAATCGCCGGGGCTGCCGGACGATTAGAAAGAACCGCGAAGCAGTCAAAGGAAGTTACTAAAACAATGAGAAAGACTATTTTATTGACATTTTTTGTTGCCGCCGTCGGCGTTTTGGGTGCGTGTACGAATACTCCGGAAGTTAAAACTCCGGTAACTACTCCGGTGGCGTCCCCGAGTGCAAGCCCGGCGGCATCACCTGCCGTCAGCCCGTCAGTTGATCCGAAAGTTGCGGTTGATACAAAGGACAAGGCGGCCGCTTTTGAGGGCAGATGGCCGGGTGTCGAAGGCACATACCTGAACGTCGCTAAAAAGGGCGACAAGTATTCGATAGAGATCAAGAATCTGGATAAGGCTGAAACCTTTGAAGGAACCGCAAAGGGCGACACTATCGAATTTACCCGTAAAGGCAAAACCGAAACGATCAAAACCGCAACCGCCGAGGAAACCGGCATGAAATGGCTCGCAGGCGAGAAAAACTGCGTAGTCATCACCAAAGGCAGCGAAGGTTACTGCAAAAAGTAGCTTTCATTTCTCAGCTCCAAAGCTGTGGTAAAGGCGGGCTTAGGCCCGTCTTTTTGTGTACGAAAAACTTTTTCGCGAACTTTTTCTAGACACATATCGTTTGAAACTGACAGCTAGACAGTTTCTTGGAGGGAAGCAATGAAAAAGATCGGACTAATAGTATTCGCGGCAGCAATTATATTCGGCGTGGTGATCGCCAATTTTATTTCATTCGGCAAGACGACCGAGAAAGTTTTTAATTTTTCAATCGATTCTGAAATCGGCGGTTCGGGAAATATCGTGACGCAAAAGCGTGATCTCAACGACTTTACCGGCATCGATGTCGGCGGTGTTTTCGAAGTCGAGGTAGTTTCGCAAAAGGATTTCAGCGTCGAGATCGATGCGGACGACAACCTGCTCCCGCTTATCAAAACCGAAGTCCGCAATGGTGTCCTCAGAATTTCAACAGACGAAGAGATCAAGTCCAAAAATACGATCCGTGTCCGCATATCGGCTCCCGACGTCGACAGCATTGGAACTTCGGGAGTGGCCAAAGTATCGCTTACGGACGTAAAAAACTCCGATCTGAAGATCGACGCCAGTGGTGCCTCTAAAGTTACCGTAGCCGGGGAGACGGCTAATTTATCCGTGGAGATCAGCGGGGCAAGCCACCTGAACGCCGAAGGACTGAGGGCCGAAAATGCTGGTGTCGACGCAAGTGGGGCGAGCCATGTGAATGTGAATGTCCTGGAACAGCTAAAAGCCGGTGCCTCGGGCGCAAGCAAGATAAACTACACGGGTTCGCCAAAAAGTGCCGAAAAGAATTCGTCCGGTGCAAGCAGCATCAACAATAAATAATTTTCCTGTCAGGACAGAAATCTTTTGTCGCGGCGTGGGAACATTCCTACGCCGTTTTTGTGCGGAATTACACTTTTTGCATCAAAGAATATTGATTTGTCGGAAATTTTTAATTAGATTGCGTTTGCTGCCGCATTTTAACGCTCCGAGTGAACTATGACTTTGTGCCCAACATGCCGAGAAGATTTGAGACCGGATGGTTCTTGTGACACTTGCGAGAAAGATTCGCTGCCCGTCACATTCGAACCGACCGTTCTTTCGTCACAATACAAGCGGAGTTTGAATTGGTCCTGGCCGCAGATCTTCATTGTCGTGATCCTTTTGCTGGGCGGCGTTCATCTCTATCGCGTGAACGCAGTGCGCCCGGGCGGTGCCGCCAATCTTCCTAAATTTATTAGCACAACAGGCGCGGTCGTCGATGGCCCTTTAGTTGTCCAAGCCGAAAGTTTTCTACCGTTAAAAATGGACTTTAACGCCCGCGTTACACTGAAAGGGTGGTTCGCAACCGGTTCCGCCCGATCGCGGATCGAATGCCTGGTTTTGAATAAAGATGCTTTTGAGCTCTGGAAAAACGGTAGAGAATATCAGGCAGTTGCAAAAACAGGATATCTTCCGAGCGGCCGGATCGAACGGGTGCTGGAACCGGAAACATACTATCTAATCTTCGACAATCAGCGGGCGGGCGAACCGGAAAAGGAATTCAACGCATTTTTTGAGATCGAGTGAAGCTCATGTTTCAACCGCTTTTGTCTTCACTCCCATCAAATTGCCCTCCGCGTCGATGCCGACGATGTAAATATCGATTCGTATCCGGCCGGTCTTAAAGATCCGCAGATCGCGAAGATTCTCTGTCAGCAGGTCTCGAAGTTCGCGCCATCGCTTTGCATTCTCGTTTTCGGCTTCACCGTACCACTCATTTATTTTGGTCACCCGTTCAAAAAAAGAAGCCGTTTCGATTTCTTCTATTTGGATGCTTCCGGTCTTTCCCTCCGCTTCCAAGATTGTGTCTTTCGTCACGGACGCGGTGTGCCCGCCGAAAAAGGGCTCGATCCGTTCATCGGTTTCGCTCATATAAAATACATTTTCGCAGGCATTCGCGATTCTTGTGCGGAGGGTTTTGTTATTCATTCTCGGAAAGTTGGCCACGTCATAAAAAACTTTAAAAAAGTGTCGTGTTTCGCCTGGAAAATCTCTCTAAATCGTGCTCAAATTTGTCCCAAAATCATGTCAACCCGTTGCTAAGATAAGGGTTTAATCCGATAAAAAATTAAGTCGAAATTACTGTGGATATCTCCTTGCAATGGCAATTTTTGTGTGTTAATCTGACACCCGTTTTAGATAGGAAGTCCTTGTAAACCATTGAAAATAAATGGCTTAAAGTTTCACTTTAAGGTTTAAGCATATATCCACAGCACTGTGGATAACCTTGTGGATATCTTCCCGCTTAAGCTTTTTGTAACATCTCATAACGGCGAATTTCAAACGGCTTACGGCAGTTTACGAAGCCCTTTACCGTGGTGCTTAAAAACGGTTCTCGGAACATACTTTCTTAAACACTTTTTTTACTTAAACAACGACTTTCGGAGGCCGACAAATTGGAATCTATTTTGGAAAAAACGGACGTTTGGAACAACATTTTGAGCTTTGTCGAAAACCGTCTGAATAAACACATTTTCGATTCATGGTTTCGCCCCATAAGGTTCGACGGTTTTGACGAGTCTCGAAACATGCTTTGCCTCCGTGCAGGACAGGTGACCAAAGACTGGGTAACGATGTATTACTCGGATCTTCTCGAAAAAAGTTTATCCTCCGTAAATCTCGATAATTATAAGTTGGAATGGTCGATAGACAAAAGTGAAACGGCCGAGGAGAAGTTTGCGGAGGAACCCGATCCCGACTTTTTCTTCGAGGTGCAGAAACCTGCCCTCCAAAATTCGACTCCCTACGGACGTTCCGAGCAGAATGCTCCTACGGCTTTCGTTAAAAACGTTTCCTCTAATTTCGTGAATTCCGAGCCGGTCGAAAACTCCCTGAATCCGAAGTACACGTTTGATAAGTTCGTCGTCGGTTCGAGTAATCAATTCGCTCATGCTGCCGCCCTCGGTACGGCCGATATGCCGGGCAAGACATACAATCCTTTGTTTATTTATGGCGGAGTCGGGCTTGGGAAAACTCACCTGATGCATGCGATCGGGCATTCCATCAAACAGCGTGATCAGAGTTTGCGGGTTTCTTATATAACGTCGGAAAAGTTCATGAACGAGCTCATCAACGCAATACGGTATGACAAAACGCAGAGTTTCCGCGAGAAATACCGTTCGATAGACGTGCTTTTGATGGACGACGTGCAGTTTATGGCCGGAAAGGAGCGCACGCAGGAAGAATTTTTCCATACCTTCAACACGCTTCATAACGATCAAAAACAGATCGTTATTACGTCCGATTGCCCTCCGCGTGACATTCCGACCTTGGAAGAACGGTTGCACTCGCGTTTCGAATGGGGCCTGATCGCCGATATCGAACCGCCCGATCTCGAAACAAAGGTCGCTATTCTTAAACGAAAGGCCGATCTCGACGGTATTTTCCTCTCGGACGAGATCGCCATCTACATAGCCGGAAAGATCAAGAGTAATGTCCGCGAGCTGGAAGGCTCATTGGTGCGTTTAGTCGCGATATCGTCGCTCAGGGGCGTTCCTATCTCTAAAATGCTGGCACAGGATGCGATGAAGAACATCATCGACAGCGAGCGTCCCGAGGGCCTCACGATGGACCGTATCGCACGCACCGTTGCCTCGCATTACAAGATGACGGTCGAGGAATTGAAATCAAAGAATAATTCAAGGGCGATCGCGGTGCCGCGCCAGGTGGCTATGTATTTATGCAAACGTCTGACCAAACACAGCTATCCCGAGGTCGGACGCGACTTCGGCGGCAAGCATCATACGACCGTAATGCACTCGTTCGAGAAGATCGACGCACTGATAAAGGAAGACAGTAATTTCCACAGGACGGTGAGCGAGCTTATCGACCAATTATGCGGTTAAATTGATGTTAAGCGGCTTGGGGCACACTCAAAAGTTTTCCACATAGGCGACGGGCCGCAGAACTAGCTAAGCCTTTTATTTTGCAGTATTTGACAAAAAGTTTTCCACTTATCCGCAGGCGAAGCGTTTTACGCCCTGTGGAATATTGAGGAAATTGGAAAGTGGTGAACTTATCCGCAGGGTGATCATCTTTTCCACAGGTTTTCCACAACATATGTGGACGGATAAATTAAGTATTTAGAAGCGATTAGGGCGGTTTTGCACAATTCCACAGGCTCTCTTACTACTACTATTTATATATCCTGTATTTGATCTAGTAGCTTTAGTAAAAGGCGTGCGTACTAAGACGGATTGAGAAACTCGACTATAATAGTGAGAAAAAAGCGGTAAAGGCGTCGGTACCCGCATTATTTTTTTCTTATTTGATTTGTTTTGTGGATAACTCTTTTTCCGAGTGGTTACGAACAGAAGATTCGTCCACGAAACAAATCAAACACGAAAAACAGATAAAAAGAGACTTAAGGCAAGAAAAAACTCAGGAGTTAAAAAACAACAATGGAATTCACCATCAAGCAGAGCGTTTTGAAGGAAGTGCTGGGATTTATACAGGGTGTGGTCGAGCGGAAATCCACGATTCCGGTGCTTTCGAATATTTTGGTCGAATCGCTTGGCGAGAACTCGATCCGCATTGTCGGGACCGATCTCGATGTGACGATCCGGTGCGATGCCGAGGCGGAT
>JACMMN010000025.1 GCA_014379075.1 Pyrinomonadaceae bacterium
AAACCAATCGCTGCCTATAATAATTCCGGTATTCGCCAGGGCAAATATGGGCAAAATGATAAACGCGACCGGTTTGTGCAGGAATTGTTCGAGCGTATGCAAAGCCGAGTTTTCCTCATCTTCTTCGGACGAAAAGGGAATCGTAAATGCGAGCAAAACACCGGCTATCGTCGCATGAACACCAGACTGCAGCATCAAAAACCACAGCAAAACGCCTCCTATCAGATAGGGAGCAACACTCCGGATCTTTGCCAGATGATTGAGTGCGAGCAATAGAATGAACACCGCCATTGCCCCGATCATATATATCAGGGAAAGCTTGGCCGTGTAAAAAACCGCGATAACGACGATAGCGGCGAGGTCGTCAATGACGGCCAGGGCGGTCAAAAAGACCTTTAGCGATGCGGGAACACGGCTCCCCAAAAGGGCGAGCACACCGAGGGCAAAGGCGATGTCGGTCGCCATCGGAATACCGATGCCGGCCTGTGTCGCTGTTCCGAAATTCAAACTGAAATGTATCAAAGCCGGCAAAACGACACCGCCGACAGCCGCGAACATCGGCAGCATAGCACTTTTCATCTCTGACAATTCGCCTACCAAAAGTTCGCGTCTCAGTTCTAGCCCGATGAGAAAAAAGAACACCGCCATCAGACCGTCGTTTATCCAGTGCTCGACGCTCATTCCGCCAATATAACCCTGCCAGATTGATAGATAATTATCGCCGAGAATAGAATTAGTAAAGATCAGCGACAAGGCAGTGCAAACCATGATCAGTATTCCGCTCGATCTTTCCGAATCGAAGAAGTCGGCAAATGTTTTAGTTAATTTGCGTTTAACAATTGACATATTGTACCTAGGGCCGCGGCTTTCGAACCGCACATCCCGGCGAGTATTTAATTGATATTTTCCTGATTTCGCATATAATAGAATAACAAGCTAACAGGAGGTGTAAAGATGTTTGAGAGATTAAAAGTTCGTTCTCTGAAAAGGCTGCGCTTTGCGGGCTTCGCGATCGGCGGGTTGATGCTGATCTGGGTGTTCGCCGCAGCCGGCAACGCTCAGGCTGTCGCTTCAGCCACGAAAAAATCCGCGTCCGCTCCGGTTCTGAAAAATTATCCGGAACTCAAGGTCGGTACGGCCGTCGGCGATGTGCGTGAAAAGCTAGGGAAGGCCAAGATCGACGACGACGACGGTTTGTATTACGAGATCTCGGACAATGAAATAATGCAGATCAGGGTCGACGCCGACAAAAAGCTGCGGGCCGTTTCCATTACGTATTCAAGCGGCCACAAAAGTATGCCGAAGTTCGCAGACGTCTTCGGATCGAGTGACGGCGAAGCGGCGGCAACCAAGCCGGACGGTTCGATCTATCGTCTTGTTCGTTATCCCGACGCCGGATATTGGCTGGCTTTTTCGCGGACCGCCGGCGAAGATCCATCTGTCACAGTGACTATGCAGAAGCTTTAAATTAACGTATCTCCCTTCTCCCGCAGCATTTACAGTCGCCGGCACTAAGGTCTAGTCTCGCAAACGCCTCATCGTTGTCCCGCCGTATCGGGTCGCGCTCAATGGCGTCAAAATACCGATTTATTTCCTGCGTCAGTTTCAGTTTCTCCAGATTCGCGAGGTTCAAAAACCCGTGAAAAACGAGAGCTACATTGTCTTCCATAATTTTCGATTGTAACGCAGAACTGTCAAAGCCGGGAACTATGCGAACGCCTCTTGCCTTCCCAGGCTGTGGCACGCCAAATGCACCAGTTGCCGTGTACGATCCCTAAATCGGAGGAAATTATAAAATGTCGTTAATATACTGTCCTGAATGCGGACACGAGATATCTCAGGCAGCGGTGGCCTGCCCGAATTGCGGGCGTCCGATCAATGCCGCGCCGGTTGTTGAAAAAAGGGTGGTCGTGGCCGAACGTCCCCGCGAAGACGGAGGTTTCCCGCCCTGGGCATTTATTCCCATAGCGGTTTTGGGCATTGTATTGCTGTTTATCCTCTTCTACGCTATGTCGCGAAATGATGAAACGGCGAATTCCAATCTGAATGTCAACGTGTCCTCACAGCGGTCGTCGAGCCGAGCATCGGACAACGTGAGGACGACCGATTCACAGACGATCAACGTCCCTTCCGGCGATACAACGGTCACCGCGCCGCCGCCGCCCGAATCGCAGACCGTTACGGTCCCCGGCTCGCAGACAACGGTTCCTTCCGACCGGGGAACGGTGGTCATAGATGCCAAGGCTGTCGGGAGCACCGGACAGCCGCAGGCCGTCCGAAATGAAAAATTCTACCTGCTCGACGAGGACCTAGAAACCATTTTGAGCGACGCCGACCTGGAACCGATCGAAGGCCAATCGCTCTCTAACAGCTTCGGCCTGTCGGTCGTTTACCCCGACCGCTTCGGCGATTTTAACCGGAAAGCCCTTGCCGCGATCAAGCAGCATATCAAATACTCCGGCACTACCGACGGCTCCGGCAAGGCACAGCTCGGCGGCATCGAACCGAATAGTTATTACCTTTTCGGCATCACAAAAACCGGAAAAGGCTTCGCCCTCTGGAGCAACCCCGTCACCATCCGCACAGGCGAAAACTTATTAAACCTAAGTCCGGCCCGAATAACCGAAATGGATAACACCTCGGAATAATTTTGTCGACCCGCACCGTGAGTCGATTCCCCCAAGGGACAGCAACTTTTCGCTGTCCCTTTTTTTGGCGTTCTTTTTAGATCCCGACGCCTGAAGTCTTTTCCGTCTTTGCAGCCGGGCGGCGGCCCCGGAAGCTTTTCTTATCTCTTCCAGCTATATTCATTTCTTTCGAAATACTCAGTCGCCGTTTCGAGGCGGACCTCTTTTTTGATCGAGAGGCTGGCCGGAGCGAACAGGTATGTGTAGCGGAACACGGCTTTTTTGTCGTTGTCGGTGCCGCGCTGGGTGGTGACGATCTTTAAAGATTCGCGGCTGAGATATGTTTTCTCGATAACCGTTTCGCCGTCGAACGTGCGGCCATCCGGGCTGAGAGTGACGGTCGATCTTTTATCGGCCTTTGGTTCGTCAGGGTATTTAAAATCGAACGTCCAGGAGAGATGGTCGCCGGGCGTCTCTATGACTGTCAGATTCGAAGCGATCGACGTCTTTTTGTTCGAACTGTAGTCCAGATAGGTCAGTGTTCCTTTCCACTCGGCTCCGGTCAGCCGGTTAAGGTCAGTTGCATCGACTTTAGCCGTCTGCGCCCCGACCATGCCGGAAAAGATAAGGATGGTGAACAAGATACTTAGGGTGATCTTTTGGTTTTTCATAATCATTCGTTCGCGGGACAGGTTGTTTCGGATTCATCCCGCGTTGGGCGATGCATTTCTGAGATCCGCCGCAAATTATTTATGATCGCGCCGGGTTGTCCTCCGGCAATGGTGATCTTGAAGGAATGGAGGATGGGAACGATCAGTGTAAATGGAGTGATGCGAAAGCTTTTGAAAGGCAAAATTCCGAATCCAGGAATTTTGCCGATCTCCGCTCCTCTTTTTTCGACCTTAAAGCGAACGCCCAACACCTTCGACCAATCCCGCAAATACCTCTATCAATCTCACTCGATTCAACTATCAATCTCGGGTTTTCCTACGACCAGAAATTCGGGAGAACTCCAACGCGTTTATCGCGAAAAAAAAGGTGACTAATGAGGCCGAAATATGCTAGTTTTAAAATGTTGAACAATTTTGTTCATTGCATTGTATGAACCAAGTTTTAGAAAAGCGCGGTCTGCCTGTTTCGGAAGTTTCGATCGAATCGGTTTTGCTCGATGCCGACCTGTTCGTCAAATATAGCTCGCCCGACAAGGCTTTTTCGCTGCTCCGCGACTCACTCGAACGCAGCCCGCGGTCGATATCCCTGCGTGAGAAGATGCGGGACATCTGTATTAAACAGAAGAACTTAAACGAAGCCGCCAAGCAGTGCCTGGCCCTCGTCAGCCTTTACATAGGACGCGAAGATTTCGACCTCGCGTACGACCGTTTGCAGGAAGCCAAGCTGCTCGACCCGCGTGTCTCGGTCGCTCCGGGCCTCGAAGCCATCCGCCGTGCCCGCCGTCCCGATTTTGCAGTAAACCGCGATAAATCTCCGCA
>JACMMN010000199.1 GCA_014379075.1 Pyrinomonadaceae bacterium
ATGCGATAATGAAACCACTTAGCATTTTTCGAGTAATATTATTGATACTTTTCCCGGTAATTTATATGCAAAAGATCCGCCGTTCGTTCCCATCGCTGTTGATCATCATTCTCCTTCTCGGCATTCAGGCGGCAACCGCTCAAAAGAATGGATTGGAGATCGGTTATACCGTCGCGCTTTCCGATCCGGCAACGCAACAATTTCACATTACTACCGACATAAAAAATATCAACCAAGACCGGTTAGACCTATCGCTCCCGGTTTGGACGCCGGGCTGGTACACCGTCGAAAATTACGGAAAAAATCTTCTTCGCTTTAAGATCACGGACGGTGCGGGCAAAACGCTGCCGCACACGATGTCGCGAAAACAGACCTGGAACGTCGATACAAAAGGCGTCAGGCAGATCCGCATTGAATACGATTACCGGGCCACGGTTCTGGCCCTAAATCAGGCCAAGATCACGAACGATTTCGCATTTTTCACGGGAATCCAGTTATTTTTACAGCCTGAAGGTCATCGCAACACGCCGAGCACGGTCAAATTTACCATTCCAAGCGGCTGGAAAATAGTGACGGCGCTCAAGGAAACTTCGGATCCGATGACATTCACCGCGGCGGACTACGATACGCTCGTCGATGCTCCGGTCGAGATCGGAAAATTCGACGTGACGAAATTCGAGGTGGACGGAAAGCCGCATTATTTTGTCGCCAATCCGGCTGGTACTTTTAACGCCGAAAAAACGAAGACTTTTACGGAAATGCTTGCCAAGGTCGCCCTTGCTCAAAAAGGTATTTTCGGCGATCTGCCGTACGAAAAATACGTTTATTACTACTTCTTCTCGCCGCCCGAATCGAATGCCAGCGGAGCGCTCGAACATTTGAATTCGTTCGTTGCGTTTGCGCCGCCTGGCGATGTCGCAACACCGGAACAGATCATCGGCACGGCGTCGCACGAGTTTTTCCACCTTTGGAACGTCAAGCGTTTTCGCCCCGCCGAGATGTGGCCTTACGATTATTCGCGTGAAAATGAATCGCCGCTGCTTTGGGTTTCCGAAGGTTTTACTAATTATTACGGTGTGGTCGCAACGCACCGGGCCGGCATAACGACAACCGAAGGATTTCTCCAACGTGCGGCCGATGCGGCCAGCGGCGTGGAGAATACCGAAGCTCGGAATTATATTTCGCCGGCGGCATCATCCGTTTCTACATGGGTCGGCTATGACACGCCGGTCGCCTTCGGCATATCCTATTATACGCAAGGGCAGAATCTGGGAGCGCTTCTCGACCTTTCGATACGCAATGATACGGACGGAAGATCATCGCTCGACGATGTGATGCGTGCGCTTTATAACGACCACTACAAACGCGGCAAAGGCTTTACGACCAATGAGATGATCGCAATTATCGAGCGTCTGACTAAAAAGGATTACGACGATTTTTACCGCCGATACGTCTCCGGCGTCGAGGTGCCGGATTATGATCGTATCTTCGGATACGCCGGTTTCAAGCTAGACAAGAAAACGCAGGCCGTACCCGAATTCGGTTTTAACGGGCGTTTCAGAGGCGGCGGTTTCACGATCAATTCCATCGAGCCGAATTCACCGGCAGCCGCGGCGGGATTGAAGGAAGGCGATCTGATCCTAAAGATAAACGGCGTTGCCGCACAGCAAGCTCCGCTCGGCACTTTTGCCGGAAAGACGATAAAATTGGCCGTGGACCGCGGCGGAGCGGAATCCGAAATTTCGATGAATGTCGGCTCTCGTGACGTGGCCGGATATAGCCTTTCTGAAACGGCAAACGCGACGCCGCAGCAAAAGAGAATTCGTGATGGATGGCTAAAACGTTAGGCCGATGGAAAAAGAGTCTGAAATTATCGTCGAATTTCGTGATGTCCATTACACAATAGACGGCGCTAAAATTCTCGACGATTTGAATTTGCAGATCGCTCGCGGCGAGATACTTATTCTGCTCGGCGAATCCGGCTGTGGTAAAACGACCACTCTTAAACTTATAAATCGCCTGATAGAACCGACCGGCGGTGAGGTTTTGGTCAACGGCAGATCGACCACGGATTGGGACACCATAGAACTGCGTCGGCACATCGGATACGTGCTGCAGGAAGGCGGGCTGTTTCCGCATTTCACCGTTGCGGAGAACGTTGCCCTGCTGCCGAAACTGGAAGGTTGGGACGAAACAAAAAAGCGTGACAGAACTTCGGAAATGCTCGATCTCGTTGGGTTGAATCCGGACAAATTTAGTGACCGCTTCCCGCACGAGCTGTCCGGCGGCCAGCGCCAGCGCGTAGGCGTCGCCCGGGCTTTGGCGGCCGGTCCCGACCTGCTTTTATTGGATGAACCGTTCGGTGCCCTCGACGCGATCACCCGCACAAACCTGCAAAAAGAATTCGCCAAACTGGTGCAGAACCTAGGCAAAACCGCCGTTTTCGTCACCCACGACCTGCACGAAGCAATGCTCCTCGGATCGCGGATCGCGCTTATGGACAAAGGGGAAATCGTGCTGCTCGAAACACCGGAGAATTTTGCAAATTCAGACATAAACCTCGCAAGGGCATATTTGGAAACGATAAGTATGTAAAACCGTAGGTTTAAAGAAGCGGGGGAAGCCGCCCTTCCCAACCTGCAAACAGGATCAAATTGAATAGTGATCCGCAGCTTGAAATAAACAAAGTCCGGATACTCAACGAAATGAACATTGTCGAATTCCTGAGACAAAACTGGGCTGAGCTGCTTGTATTGACACGCGAGCATATTTTTCTCGTATTTCTCTCGACCGGCTTTGCGATCTTTATTGGAGTGCCGCTGGGGATCTTGCTGACGCGGGTGAGATCTCTTCAGGCGCCGATCCTGGGCTTTGCCAATATAATGCAGACGGTGCCGAGCCTCGCATTGTTTGGCCTGCTGATCCCGATCCCGTTTATCGGCGGGATCGGTGCACGGACGGCGGTTATTGCTCTTGCCCTGTACGCATTGCTGCCAGTGATCCGTAATACGGTGACCGGGATCATGGGCATCGACCCGAAGGTCCGGGAAGCTTCGGTCGCGATGGGAATGACGGACTTGCAGGTATTGAAGATGGTCGAATTGCCGCTGGCGATGCCGGTGATGCTGACGGGAATTCGGGTCGCGGTGGTGATCTCGGTGGGTGTCGCGACGGTTGCGGCGGCGGTCGGCGCGGGCGGACTCGGAACGTATATTTTTCGAGGCTTGCGGCAGAACGATAATAATCTGTTGCTGGCGGGTGCATTTGCCTCGGCGGTCCTGGCACTTTTGTGCGATTTTGCGTTGGGGCAGTTTGAAAAGACTTACCGGATCGGCGAGCGTGCCGCTGCCGGGCGGCGAAAGATCATCGGGCTCGGCTTTGCCGTACTTTTCGCGGCTATCATTGCTTTTAGCTTTATTCCGAATTTCAGATCCGAAGTCTCAAATGAAAGTGCCGGATCAGACAAGAGAATCGTGGTAGGTTCTAAAGATTTTACCGAATCGATAATTCTTGCCGAAATACTCGCGCAGATGCTTGAGAAGCAGGGAGTGATCGTCGAACGGCAATTCGAACTCGGCGGCAACATCGCTCACGAGGGCCTGTTGGCAAAACAGATCGATGTTTATCCCGAATATACCGGCACCGCCTACACGGCAATTCTAAAACATCCGCCCATAACCGATCCACAGGCAGTTTATGAACAAACGAAAGGGGAATACGCGGAAAAATTTAACCTTGAGGTAAGCCCGCCGCTCGGTTTCTCGAATGACTTTGCGATCCTAGTTCGCGGTGACGTTGCCAAAAATAACGACCTGAAGACGATCTCCGACGCCGTGCCGTTCGCAAAAAACTGGCAGGCCGGTTTCGGGCAGGATTTCATGTCGCGGGCCGACGGTTATCCCGGGTTTGCAAAGGCGTACGGCTTCAATTTCGCCAAACAGCCGCGGGAAATGGACCTTTCCTTAACTTACCGGGCGCTCGCGTCCGGCGAACTCGACCTGATCGCCGGAAACTCGACCGACGGCCTGATCTCCGCTCTGAATCTCTTTCAATTGCAGGACGACAGGAAATATTTTCCGCCGTATCAGGCCGTTTTCATTGCCCGGAAAGAAAGTTTGGAATTATTGGGCGATGCATTACAAAAGCTCGGCAACGCGATCTCGACGGAAGACATGCGGCGAATGAATTTTGAAGTCGACGGCAAAAAGCGTACGCCGAAAGATGTGGCAGGCGAATGGCTGAACTCACGCTGAATTGTTCGCGGGACTTTAGTTTAGGCCGTTAGACCGGAACGGACCGCGATTATTTAGGCTTAAGATCGTTCGACAGATGCGAGGCAATGACCTGCCAACGCCCCTTCCGCTTAACATAGGTATCCGTATAACTCGAAGGCTCTTTTAACACCTTGCCGTCGCGCTGATACTCGGTTATGACGCGTCCCATGAGAACGACGGTGTCGCCGTAAATACGCGATCGAACATCTTCGGTATAAAGTTTCAGGGGCGAACTTCTTGGGGTTTTGACTGAATCCATTATGACCGGCTTGGTTTGTCTTGAACCGTCGGGAAAAGTGATAACGAAATCATCGGCAACGATCGCATTCATTGCTTTCGC
>JACMMN010000200.1 GCA_014379075.1 Pyrinomonadaceae bacterium
GAAGAAATTGAAGAAGAAAAAGAGACACAAGAAAAAGAGATAGATATCAGATGCTAGATATCAGATGTTGGAAGAAATGAAATCTGGAATCTAGGATCTGATATCTGACATCTTAAAGGAAAAAATATGTTAGCAATCAGTTTAATGAGAATGGGCGCGAAGGGGAAACCTTTTTACCGCCTCGTGGTAAAGGAAAAGCGTTCGAAACGTGACGGAAAGTACCTTGAAAATTTGGGAACTTATAATCCGATGCTGAATCCGGCAGAAGTGAAATTGAATCACGACCGCATCCAGTACTGGATCGGCGTCGGTGCACAGCCAACCGAAACCGTCGCGAGTTTGATCAAGCATAATCCGTTTGTCGAAGCTGCGGCGGAATAGATACAGATGTCAGATATTAGATGTAAGCCTTTCTGACATCTGATATCTGGCCTCTAACATCTTTTTATGAAAGAAGCTGTAGAAAAGATCGTTAAAGCGCTTGTCGCGGAGCCGGATAATGTTGACGTTGCGGAAAGCGGCGACAGCAGGAATGTGCGAATTCAGGTCCGAGTCGGTGAAAACGACATGGGCCGCCTCATCGGCCGCGAAGGCCGGACGATAAAGGCCATCCGCTGCATTCTTTTTTACGCCGGGCAAAAGCAGGGAAAGCGGTTTCAGCTTGATCTGGTGGAAGATTAGTTCTTACAGTCCATCGAGTTCATAGAGTGTAATGAGTTGAATATTTTAACTCTATGAACCCTCGAAACTCTTTAAGCTCAATGGACTTAGTAGCGATCGCAAGAATTTCCAAACCGCGCGGGTTGCGGGGCGAAGTTGTCGCGGACGTATTGACAGATTTTCCCGAGCGTTTCGAAACGTCGCCTCACGTGATAGGACTAACGGCGAGCGGCCGCACGGAATTGAAAATCGAGAAATTCTTTTTTCAAAAGGGAAGAATAGTTTTGAAGTTTGCTGGTTTCGACTCAATCGAAGCAGCTGAAATTTTGCGAAATGTTGAAATCTGCATTCCCGAAACGGAGGTTGCTGATTTAAACGAAGACGAGTTTTTCGATTGGCAGCTCGAAGGCTGCGAAGTCGAAACGGTCGGTGGCGAAAAGCTCGGCAGTGTTTTGGAGCTGCTGCGGACGGGCGGAACAGAAGTTCTCGTTGTTAAAGGCAGTGATAAAGAGTATCTGATACCTTTTGCCGAAGCGATCTGCGTCGAAGTGGATATCGAAAACAAACGGATCCGAATCGATCCGCCGGAAGGATTGCTGGAATTTTGAGATGAAGATCGATATTCTGACAATTTTCCCGGAGTTTTTTAAAGAGGTCTTTGATTTTGGAATAATCCGGCGTGCGAAATTGGCAAATATTGTCGATTTGAATGTGCACGACATCCGCGAATTTACGACAGACAAGCACCGGATGACGGATGACCGGCCGTTCGGCGGCGGTGACGGAATGGTGCTCAAGCCTGAGCCGATCTTTGCCGCAATTGAAAAATTAGTCGGAACCAGCGACCGCGAGAACTACCCGTCGGGAACGAAAGTGATTTTGCTTTCGCCGCAGGGACGGGTTTTTAAGCAGGCGGTAGCAAGGGAATTTGCTGAAGAGGCAACGCATCTGGTTTTGATCTGCGGACGTTACGAAGGAGTCGATGAACGGGTGAATGAGACGCTCGTGACAGATGAAATTTCGATCGGCGATTATGTGCTTTCGGGCGGCGAACCGGCGGCGGTAGTTTTGACGGATGCGGTGGTCAGGCTTTTGCCGGACGCGTTGGGAAGCGATACATCCGCCGAGAACGATTCGTTTTCGGATGGATTGCTGGATTGCCCGCATTACACGCGGCCGGCCGAATTTCGCGGAATGAAAGTTCCCGAAGTACTTTTGAACGGCAATCATGCCGAGATAGAAAAATGGCGCAAAGGTAAGGCGCTTGAAAAAACGACAGCGATCAGAAAAGACCTATTAGGAGCAAATGGTGAATGTGAGTGATGAAATCCAGTATCACTGACCTCTGGCCGACACACGATATGAATCGTTTAGACAGCATAGAAACAACACAATTAAGGGACAATATTCCCGCATTTCAATCGGGCGACACCGTTAAGGTGCATGTTCGCATCAAGGAAGGCAACAAGGAGCGCCTTCAGATATTCGAAGGCGTCGTTATTGCCAAAAAGCATGGCGGCGTCCGCGAAACCATCACGGTCCGAAAGGTCAGCTTCAGCGTGGGCGTGGAACGTATTTTCCCGCTGCACGGAACGGTCGTCGATCACATAGATGTTATTCGACGCGGAAAGGTCCGCCGTGCAAAGCTTTATTACCTTCGCGATCTTCGCGGTAAAGCTGCTCGTATCAAGGAACGCGATACTCGCAATAAAACTAAGCAAACAGCTAAATAATCGGCAAGTGGAGACACGGTGAATGAGAGACGCGGAGATGGCAAATGATTTGCAATCGGACGGCCTCGATCTCCGTGTCTCATTGTTCTCAGACCTTCGTGTTTCGAAATGCGGACTCGATTTCGAGCATCAGGCACAAAACGAAGGTTTTCGTTTTGTCGCCGGCGTGGATGAGGTCGGGCGCGGATGCCTTGCCGGCCCGGTCGTGGCTGCGGCCTGTGTTCTAGATCCCGCAAAGGCTTTGCCAAAGGGCCTGAACGATTCCAAGAAACTCACCGCCAAACGCCGCGAGGAAATCGCCGCCGAACTCAAGGAATTAGTGGTAGGTTATTCGATCGCCCGGATCGAGGCCGAGATCATCGACGAAATAAATATTCTGGAAGCGACGAAAAAAGCAATGTACCTTGCCATCGCAAATCTCCAGCCGCAGGCCGATTTCCTGCTTATCGACGCGCTCCAGCTTAAACAAATTTTTCTGCCGCAAAAGGCCATTATCAAAGGCGATGCGATATCCGCCTCGATAGCCGCCGCGTCCATTCTCGCAAAAACCTATCGCGACGAATTAATGCGGGAGTATGACCACACCTACCCGCAATATGGTTTCTCGAGCCATGTTGGCTATGGAACGAAAATACATCTCGACGCGTTGCGGCTGTTCGGACACTGCCCGCTGCATCGTAAAACTTTTCGCGGCGTATTATAGATCAGTTGAAGTCAGTTTTTCTGGAAACATTATAGTTTCGCTCTACAATCAATCTGCCGATCCAACGCCCGTAAAATTTGTTACCAATCTTCAAATCAGGAGCTGCTTTTATGAAAACTATAGCTTTTCGTCTCATATTGTTCGTATCGTTAATTATCGTTTCTTCGGCCGCGGCTGACGCCCAGGCTACGCGAACATGGGTTTCAGGCGTAGGCGACGATGTTAATCCGTGCAGCCGCACTGCTCCGTGCAAGACATTTGCCGGGGCAATATCGAAAACAGCGGCGGGCGGCGAGATCAATTGTATCGATCCGGGCGGTTTCGGGACTCTTACCATCACAAAATCGATCACGGTTGATTGCAGCGGCACCTTTGGCTCTTCGCTGGCTTCTTTAACCAACGGATTTATCGTAAACGGAGCAACTGCGGTGGTACGCCTTCGGGGACTTCAAATCAACGGAGTGGGCAACGGCCTAAACGGCGTTAAAATTATTGCCGCGAGCCGGGTGATAATTGAAAACGTGGTCATTGATGGCTTTACTCTAAGCGGAATAAGCGTGGAGAATACAGCGGCTACTCAGGTTTTGGTTAATAACTCGAGCATTAGGAACAACGCAGTCGCCGGGATAAACGGCGTTCCAACCGGAACAGCGGAGATTGCCGTGACAAATTCCTTTTTTGCGGGAAACGGAACCGCTATTGTGGCCAATGCGAATGCAACTATCCGAATTTCGGGAAACTCGATAATGCACAATACCGTCGGCCTGTCATACGCGAAACCGGGTAAAATTATTTCGTTTAAGGACAACGCAATCGACGCAAATGGAACGAGCGGGGCCCCGACATCGGTCGTCGTATTGCAATAGCTACGGGCAGAAACGCGAGTGTTAACGAACGTGCCTCTCGCCAGGCCTGGGGCACGCTTCTTAACAGTCGCGTTTCTGCCCGAGGACTAAAAACTGATCCATTCGGTCGGTTCTCTGTAATTCGACAGGCTTATTTTAGTTTCGGCGCGAAAAAGGCCGGGCCGCATTTGGAGAGCGCATTCGGCGGTGATGCGGGCAAGATTAGGTTCGTTTGAACGCTGCGAAAGGTGAGCGAGAACGATGTACCGGGCGGAACCGTCGAAATTGTTCGTCAGCCAATCGGCGAGGTCTTCGTTCGAAAGATGGCCAGTTTTGGAGAGGATTCGCTGTTTTAATTCCCAGGTGTAAACCGAACAGGCCCGGAGCATATCGCGGCTGTGATTCGATTCGACGACGAGAGCGTCACAGCCGTTCAGCTTTTCCTTTATAAGTGTCGTTATACAGCCAAAATCCATCAGTGTCGCGATCTTGACACCGGCGTGTTTTGCTATAAATCCGAAATTATCCGCCGCGTCGTGCGGTACGGTGAACGGCTCGAAATCGATATCGCCGATCCGGAATTCGCGCGTCGATTCGATTGTGACCGTACGGTTTTTTAGCGCGTCACGCCGTTTTACGGATTCGCTCTCGCCGTTCTGCATGCCCCGGCGTGTACCGAGATATGCGTCCGCGGTAGGTTCCGAAACATAAACCGGGCATTTCACGGTGCTCAGCAAAACCCGCAGGCCACCGGCGTGATCGCTGTGTTCGTGTGTGATCAAAACGGCGTCGAGATCGTAAAAGTCGATGCCGACAATGGCCAGGCGCCGCAGAATCTCCCTAGCGCTCAGGCCGGCATCGACCAGAACATTAGTTTTTTCGCTTGAGATCAAAACGGCGTTGCCGGTCGAACCGCTGCCGAGAACCGTAAATTTCATAAATCGAACGCGGACACTCTGTCCGCAAACTAGTATAAAGGTAAGAGTTGCGGACAGAGTGTCCGCGTTCCTTATTCCCTACCCTGAAACTTGGGCCGCAAAGTGTTCGCCACTGTCCGCGTGATCAAGGCGTTAGGCACGACCGAGCCCAGCACTGCTCCGAGGTAATTTACCCAACCCGATACTATCTTTGATCTTCCTTTATCGACCGCTTTCAACGCTGTCTCGACAACTTCTTCCACCGATTGCTGTCCTTTTAACATAGCCGCTTCATCGATACTCGAGGCTTCGAAGAAATTGGTCTTCGTCGGCCCGGGACAAAGCGCCATTACATTGATGTCGAAAGGCCTGTTTTCTTCGGCGATCGCTTCGGAGAATGAGGTGACAAAGGCCTTTGTCGCGGCGTATGTCGCCATGAATGGGATCGGCTGAAATCCTGCGGAGGAAGACACATTAATGATCGTGCCGTTTTTCCGCTCGCGCATTTTTACCAAATAACGATGTGTCAGCGCGACTAGGGCTGAAATATTCAGATTTATTATTTCGAGCTCTTTCTCCAGATCGAGCTTCGCAAAATCGCCCATCGACCCGAATCCGGCGTTGTTTATCAGCCAATCGACGTCCATTCCGAGCTTCTCGGTTTCCCCGAAAAGCCTCGAATCCGCTTCGAAATCCATCAGGTCGATAGCTAAATAATGAGCGGTGATACCGTGCGCGGCCATCAATCCATCAGCTAAAGCGTGCAGCTTTTCTTCTGACCGGGCCACGAGTACCAGATTGTGCTTTCTTGCCGCCAGCCGCCGTGCGAATTCTTCGCCGATCCCGCTGGACGCACCCGTAATGAGAGTAACCTTCATAGTTCTGCGCTTTCGGAAGTGGAGAAAACGGAATAGTAAACGGAGAAGATGCCTGCTGTAATTATAGTCAAAGTTCCGGCCGCGCGGATAATGCCGGAAACGATTTTTGTGGATCTGATGAGGCCGGTTTGGGTGAGCAGATAATTCCAATCGTGAAAACTGCCCTCCGTGCCGGTAAAACCGCTCGTCAAAACTAGCTGCATCACTACCGCGTCCGATGCGTAAACCCAAACATTCAAAACACTTTGCCCGACCCAAAACAAAACGATCGCCGCCGAATAGTATTTCTCATGCCAGATAAAATACCCCACAAAAACAGCCGGAAATACTATCTGAAACAGCGAGCCGCCAGCGATCATCATAAATTCTCCGAACGGCCGAAACAGCAAATGCCCCGTTTCATGGATCGGCAGATCGACCAGATCGAGAAAGCTGCCCTGCATCGGGTCGTAGGCGATCCAGAGAAAATAGATCGTCAGGACGGCGGCGAAGATGAGTTTTGGATAGCTTATTTTCATTTGGTTTTAGGCTTAGGTGCTGGCGGCCGTTGAGGCATGATTATAATTTCCATCCTGCTAAAAGGACTTTCATTCGGGAGTAATTTATTTTTCGAGATGAAGAGATTGACCTGCTCGTTAAACTCCTTCGGCTTTTCCAACTGCAAAAAATGGCTGACGCCGGTCCACATTTGAAAATCGATCTTCGGTGCGATCGATGTATATTGATCTTTCAAATTCGCGGGCCAAAAATCTGATGGCGCCATGACGGCAAGCACTGGAACTTCTATCCTTCCGTGAACGGCATAAGCGTCATCGGTCATTAATTTCATCGCGCTCAACCCGACATAATCGGGTGTGGCAAGCATGGACGAACGGATGAGCGGCCGGACTTCCGGGTAAGCTGTTTGCAGCATTCCGTCGATAAATGTCGCGGCGCCGCCCTTGTAGTCCTTGAAAAGAGGTGCGAAGAATTTATCGACCTCGGCTCTTGGGCCAAAAGGAAGCAAAGCTCCATCAACGATAATAAGGCCCGCCGTCTTTTCCGGAAACAGTTCGTAATAACGGCGAATGATCGGCGTTCCCATGCTGTGGCCGGCGAGCACGGCTTTTTTTACGCCCGCTTTTTTCATGACCGCATCAACCGATTTAGCGAAATATTCCATTGAGTAATCGATCTTCGGCTTGTCGCTGCCGCCGTGGCCGGGCAGGTCCATTGCGATCACGCGGTGATTCGGGAAGGCGTTGTAGTTGTCCTTCCAGAACTCGACGTTGCATGTCCAGCAATGAACAAGCACCAGCGCATTTTTGGATTTCGCGTTTCCGATATCATAGTAACGAATTTTAGTACCCTCAAATTTCGCCCATTTGTCCGCCGGTTTTTGGCCTTGTGTTACGACCGAAAACGCCGAAACGATCAAAAATAAAAAAATAAAATTCTTAAAACGCATATTTATCTCTCCTCAAAATTCATTTCTCGAGACAGCATAAAACTTACATTGCATTCCATAATGTTCTTCGGTTGTTTCATATTTCATGCCGCATTTTTCCATGATTCTCCACGAACCGGTATTTGAAGGGTCGGCGACGGCTACGATTCGTTCAAGCCCGGCCGTCTCAAACCCATATTCGAGCCAGGCCCGCGCGCATTCAAAACCAAGCCCCATTCGCCAATATTTTTCCATCAAACTGTACCCGACCTCTATCTCGCCCGTTTCTTCGAGCGGCTGCAATCCGCTGGCGCCTATCGGTTCACCGGTTTCCTTCCATAGCATCGCGCATTGTCCGAAGCCGAACTTTTCATAGCAGTCGAAGTAGAACTGCATTCGTTTCGTTATCGCCTCGGGGTTCTGCATTCGCGGCCCGCCGAGATATTTGTTGACTGACGGGTCGATTCGCATTTGTATAAGCCAGTCCAGATCCTCCGGTGTGAATTTACGGATGACTAGCCTTTCTGTTTCGATCATATTACGGTTCGCGATTGCGTGAATTGGAAAAAAAACGTCATAAATATTTATTTCGCGGTGTTTTACTAGTGTTAAGCAACAATTGCTCCAGGGAATTTGATTATCGCTGAATTTTAATAAAGGACAAAATAATAATGGAACGTTTAACAGAGAGCCGACGCGATTTTTTGAAACTGGCTTCCGCTTCGCTTGTGCTGCCGCTTCTGTTCGGCTGCGAAGGTGAAACATCCGCTCAGCGAGCCGGAGCCGATATATTTAGCTCGGTAAAAAGTAACGCCATCACGGCGGCCGACTGTAGCTGGTGCGGAGCCAAAGATGTGCCGGATAATGTGAGCTGGAAGACAAAATTATCCTCGGACACAGATAAAGCGGGGCGAATCATGATCCAGGGAACGGTTTATCAGACCGACGGCAAAACACCCGCACCGAATACGCTGATCTATCTATATCACACGGACATTTACGGCATCTACGGCAAAAGCGGCGAGCATCCGCACGGACGTTATCGCGGCTGGATGCTGACGGGAGCAGATGGTAAATATGAATTCGAAAGCATAAAGCCTGCATCGTATCCGGATTCGACGATCTCGGCCCATATCCATATGACCGTTACCGGCAAAGATCGAAAGGAAGACTGGATCGACTCGATCCTTTTCGAGGGTGACAGATTTATCACCGCAAGGGAAAGAATTCCACAAAAAGGCGGATTCAATCCGATATTAAAATTAGAAAGCGGAGCAAACGGTATTCTTCATGCGATCCGTGATATCAAATTAATGAGTTAGGACCGTCCTCAGTTCAAGCTTTAGCTTTACCGTTTTACGTAACGCAGAAGCACGCAGAAGCGTGAACTCAGAACTTTAGATTAAGTGGACGAACAGCCCGTCTTTCAGTTTTGGCTCGAACCAGGTGGATTTCGGCGGCATTATTTCTCCTGCGTCGGAAACGGCAAAAAGGTCTTCCATCATCGTAGGAAAAAGCGAAAAGGCGACGGCCATTTCACCTTCGTCGACAAGTTTTTCCAGTTCCTCCGCTCCGCGTGCTCCGCCGACAAAGGCGATGCGACTGTCCGTCCGGGGATCGCCGATTGCCAGAATAGGCTCCAGAATTCTCTTCTGCAAAATACTGACATCGAGCCGTTCACGCGGATCAGCATCCTGAGCAAAACCTTCGGTAAAGGTGAGCGTGTACCACTTATCGCCCAAATACATGCTGAAATTTCCCCGGCTGGACGGGTATTTTACGCCGTCTCCTGTGACGGTAAAGCTGTTTTTTAATCCAGTAAGAAATTCGTCCACGCTCAAACCGTTCAAGTCTTTAACGACTCGATTATAGGCCATGATCCGCAGATCTTCGGCCGGAAAAATGCCGGCGACCACGAAATTATAATCTTCGTTTCCGGTGTGATCGGGGTTCGCGGCTTTCAGCGTTTCTCGTGCGCGAAACGCGCTTTCCGCACGGTGATGGCCGTCGGCAATGTACAGTGCGGCAACATCGGCAAATGCTTCAACGGCCTCATCGGCCCGCTCAACTCGCCAGACGGTCTGGCGTACATCGTTGTCACATGCAAAATCGTATAGGGGCTCGCCCGCGGTTGTTTTTTCTATCAGGTCGCGAATTTGATCCGTTCCGTGAAAAGCAAGAAAGATCAGCCCCGTCTGCGCTCGAAGTGCGAGCATGTGAGAAGTGCGGTCTTCGACTTTGTCGGGCCGGGTTTTCTCGTGTTTTTTTATCAGTCCATGTTTGTATTCGTCAAGCGAGGCGCAGACAACGATACCCGTTTGTACCTGCGAATCGGTAGCGAGCCGGTATACATAAAGAGACGGTTCAGCCTCGGCAGAGAGAGTTCCATTGTCGATAAACCGTTGCAGATTTACCTTTGCCCGGTGAACGATCGCGGCCTTATCAGGATTTTCACCCTCGGCGAATTCGGCCTCGGACCGCGTGACGTGCAGGAAACTCAGAGGATTCTTTTGAATGATGTCGCGGACTTCCGATTCGTAAGGGACGTCGTACGGCACACACGAAACTTGTCCGGCCTTTTCCGGAGCCGGCCGCAAAGCCCGGAACGGTTTAATAATTGACACTAAGTTCTCCTAACTACATTATCTGCCGTGTTCAAGGCTTTTTCTCTTCGTCTTCCAGTTCCAACTCAAGCTGATCAAGGAATATGTCTATTGCTACTTTCCATTCGCCGTTTTCCTTGATCAGCGGAAACGTTTCGAATAATCCTGTCTCTTTATTCTTAATTTCGACAGTAGCCGTATCGCCGTCGATCTTTTCGGCTCCTAACTCAGGGAGTTCGAGAAAAGGCGCCTGGTCTTTTTCTTTTAACAGTTCGTCCAGCGGCCTTTTTTGTTCTTTAGCCGCGTCCTCGATCAACGCAATGGATCCCTGCGAAAGGTGACGCTTAATTGACTCGACATTCCCAGCTTTTGACGCAATGTTCAATGCTTTGAGTGTTTCCGCCGGACTCACTGCCGGGGTGGCTGGAGCGGTTTCCTTTGATGGCTGCGTTGCGGCGTTAGCTGTATTTTGTATTGGTGATTGGTCTGCAGGTCCGGTCGATCCGCAGCCTGCGAGAAGTAACGATGAAACTGTGATCAAAATAAAGAAACATGAACGCATAAAAAACCTCCTTGATCTTCAACCAACGGCGTTACGGCTGACGGCCCTTGTTTATGATATCGTCTAGCTGCTGATTATTTTTTTTCTCAATATCCTCCGTCAAGCGATCCGCATAACCTTTTTTATCGATCTTCCAGTTGCCCTCTTCCTGCACGAACGGAACCGTTTCCCACGAGCCGAACGAGTTTTTTACCTCTATCGTTGCTTTATCGCCTTCGACCTTTTCATTGCGAAATTCGACCGATGTTTGGCCTTCGCTAAACAGGGTTTCACGTTTCACGATGTCATCGACCGTCACATTTTGAGATCTAGCTTCGAGTTCATGCATCTTAATCGTCTCTGCCGAAAGAAGCAGCTTCATTGTGGTCGTGTCCTTTTGTTTTATCGCTTTCGTATAGGTTTTAAATGTTTCGAGCGGCGATGACGGCTTTGTCTCACCGGCACACGCAGCGAAGATAAGACCGAATATTAAAAGAATTGCTTTCCGCGAATAACGCATTTGTTCAGACCTTTAGTAAAATATTTAAAAACCTAAGTATATCCTAATTAACAAGGAGTAAAAAATACATGGAACGCAAAAGACTCGAACCGCATGAGGTGGAAAACGGCCTTGCGGGACTGGAAGGATGGAAGGCGGAAGACGGGAAATTAAAAAAAAGGTTGAAGTTTGAAAACTTTACAGAGAGCCTGGCGTTTGTAAATAAGGCCGGAGCGGTTGCCGAAAAAGCCGATCATCATCCCGATATCAAATTCGGTTGGGGATTTGCGGAGTTTGAGATAACGACGCACGACAGCGGCGGAATAACGGCGTTTGATTTTGATCTGGCGGAAAAGATCGACGATTTAGAGTCCTGAGTTTGGATTACCGCCTTTAGGCCGCTTCTTCGTCAAAGAAACGGCTGCCTAAAGGCGGTAATCCAGCCATTAGTTTAATTCCGCGCAAGTTATCGGAAAATCTTTCGTCAGGTTGATCGTCGATTCTCCGTACTTCGATTCGAACGAGTTGTAAGTTTGTAAAATTTCGGCAACGCCGTAAAAGCAGTTTTCGCCTTTTTGATACGTATATGTTGCGAATACTTTGCGGTTTTGCTTCATCGACATCATCGATCCGACCGAGAAAGTCGTCCAGTCATCGCCGGAGAAATAAAATTTCGCGGGTGTGATGCCTTCGGTATTGAGCTTTCCAGTTATTTGAGATTTTAGCGGGTCGCTGAAAAAAGTTCCGGGCACGGGCATTTTTGTGACGTCCGCCGTTCCGCGCAAAATTATCGAATCGTATTCGGTGTTCATCTGGCGGTATTTGGCCGGGCCACCGGCAAGATCAAGAGCGAGGTTGGTTTTGGCCAAATGCGCGGTTGGGCTTCGCGGCAGTCCGGGTGAATTTGCAAGGCGAAATTCGTTATTCCAGACTCCGGGTTTCCGGTCCGCCGCCGAGGTCAAAAAAACCGGCATCGATTTATTGCGCCCGAACAAACCGGGCGCGAGATTGATCTTTAATTCGATCGCGGCAAGGTCTTCCTTAGAAAACTGGAGCAAATATTGATTCAGCGCGGTGACATCGCCTTGGGGCCCGATCTCAGCGAAGAGCAGATACTTCAGCTTTCCGGGTTCCTCCGGGTTCGGCGTCGTAAAGACATAATCACCCAGCTTCCCGTTAAATTTGATATAAAGCCACAAAGGCGTACCGTCTGCTACTTTGCTGATCGCGCTCGGTTTGGCTTCGGCAAAGGTCTTAAACTCTTTACCGCTTAAAACGACCTGCACGTCTACGTTCATCACCGCCGCCTTTGGTTTTGGCAATGCAGGAGCTCCCGTTTCCGATGCCCGCTCGGCATCTTCCCTATCCTTATTCGCCTGTATCATTCGGTCGATCCGTTCTCTCGAACGTTTTCGCTGTTCGAACTGAGCGAAAGTCGGCAAAGATGTTACTAATAGCATTACAAAGCCGATCAATATTGCTTTTTTCATCAAGTATTTCTCCTAAATAAGAGCGGGCGAATTAAAACTGTCTTACAAACACGGCGCAGCCGGGCCAAAAGTTCCGTAAAAGTCGAAGTGTATTCAATTATAGCCTTTTGGCTTGAGTTTCTTAAGTGTTGATCCTGAAACCTCTTGAATGGCCGCTTTCCGCTAAGAGGCGTCGTTGCTTGTAGATGATATTTTCGCTAAAATCGATGGTTTAGTTTTTACAGTAAATTTTAATAAGGATATTAATAAAAAACATTATGTCTAATGTTCCAATTACGGTCGCACACGGCGACGGCATCGGCCCCGAGATCATGGATGCCACGCTCAACATTTTAAAAGCGGCGGGAGCGCGTCTCGATATCGAAACGATCGAGATCGGCGAAAAAGTATATTTGAGCGGCAACGCGGCCGGAATTGCTCCCGCATCGTGGGAAAGTCTGCGCCGCACGAAGGTTTTTTTGAAAGCACCGATCACAACCCCGCAGGGCGGCGGCTACAGTTCGCTGAATGTTGCCGTTCGCAAGACGCTCGGCCTTTACGCGAATGTCCGCCCGTGCGTTTCGTATCACCCGTTCGTCAGCACGAAGCATCCGATCATGGACGTCGTGATCGTCCGCGAAAATGAGGAAGATACTTATGCCGGGATCGAATACCGCCAGACCGATCAGGTGGAAGAATGTTTAAAACTTATCTCGCGTCCGGGAAGTGAAAAGATCGTCCGCTACGCATTCGAATACGCCAAGAAATTTAACCGCAAAAAGGTCACCTGCTTCATCAAAGATAATATCATGAAGCGCACCGACGGCTTGTTTCACCGCGTTTTCGATGAGATCGCACCGGAATATCCGGGCATCGAAGCCGACCACTGGATCGTTGATATCGGTTCCGCAAAGCTCGCGGATACGCCCGAAAATTTCGACGTCATCGTCATGCCGAATCTTTACGGAGACGTTCTTTCGGACGTTGCCGCACAGATCGCCGGTTCGGTCGGGCTGGCCGGCTCGTCGAATATCGGCGAACAAGTCGCGATGTTCGAGGCGATCCACGGTTCGGCGCCGCGTCGTGCCGGACAGAATCTGGCGAATCCGTCGGGATTATTCTTAGGCTCGATCTTGATGCTTGTACATATCAACCAGCCCGATGTCGCTGAACTCGCTCACAACGCATGGCTCCGCACGATCGAAGACGGCGTTCACACCTACGACATGTACAAAGAAGGCGTGTCAAAGGAAAAGGTCGGAACAAAAGAATTCGCCGAAGCCGTCGCATCGCGCATCGGCCAAAAGCCGGAAACACTGAAACCGGTAACGTACACC
>JACMMN010000201.1 GCA_014379075.1 Pyrinomonadaceae bacterium
AATTCCCGAGTCTTTCACGCACTTGTATTAGTTCGCCCAGACCAGTCGGCCGATCTTTATCCGGTGTTTCAAAAACCGGGCCAAACGTCACAAAATCCGCACCGTTCGCGGCTGCAGATTCAGCTTCTGAGATCGAATGTGTAGAAACCCCGATAATAAGATCCGGAAAACTGCTTCGTATGACATCAGCAGGGATTGAATTCGCAGGTAAATGAACTCCGTCGGCATTTGCCGCGAGCGCTACGTCTGCCCGGTCGTTGACTAGAAGCCTTGTTTCAGATCCGCGCGTAATTGCAGCGGCTTCGGCAGTGAGTTCGAAAAGTAATTTGGCGGAAAGGAATTTTTCCCTAATTTGAAAAAGTTTGATCGTGCAGTCGACCGCGATTCGAATTGTTTCAAGTATCTCGGCTTTTTTTGCGGAGAAGTTTGAAGACTCTGCCTCGCCTGGTGTGATCAAATACGTCAGAACATCGGCTGAAGGTCGTCTATTTCCCGACATTTTCGTTGGTTCCCTTCAACATCGCTACGCTTTGATTGAAATGTGCGGCTTCCCAAAACGCGATCGATAGATTCACTACTCCCAAGCCGGTAACAGCTCCGCGAAACCAATTAGAAGCAACCGTTTTCTGCAAAGTGGGAATGCCGATACGATCGGAAACAAAGACAAGAAGATAATTCTCGGCCCAATTTCCGAATAATGTGTCCCACGGAGAAAGAATTAGATAAAATCCGAGCAGCAGGCACAATACTATAAAAAAAATGACGGTCAGTTTTTCAACCATACCGCCAAATTATAGCTTGAATCCGCTTATATAAACAAACGAAAGTAATTCTGAACTAGTGGTTAACTGCCATGCCTTTAACGCGTTCGCTTACGTCGCGAAAGTTAATATTTTCGGCGTAGACCTGCTCGAAATACTTACCCGCGTTTTCCACATCGCCTTCCGCTTCGTAGGCTCCTGCAAGCTCGTACCATAATCCCTGCTTTTCATCATCACTGAGATTTGGAGTTTCCAGCGTGCGCTGAAACCAGGTCAAGGCCAGGTTCGGCATGCCCTTTTGCATGAAGCAGTGTCCAAGCAAATTCGAGCACGAAAAAAACCGCCGCGTTCCGTCATTCGGAGCGACCAATGCAACCGCTTTCTGAAATTCCTTGATCGCTTCCTCGGTCAAGCCCATCTCTTGATAAGCGACCGCCGTGTGATAATGAGTGTCATAATCAGAATCGTCGACGACAATCAAATCCTCCACCAATCCAAGCTCGTTTCGCAAATCGTTTATGTCGAAGCCTTTAGATTCGAACAATTCTGATGCCTGCACGACTGGTGGTGTGTCTTTGACTTCGGGCTCAGGATTGCCCGCGGAAAATGCGGCCAAACTCGTTTTCAGATCTTCGATCTCTTTGCAATCGCCAAATTCCAAACTCAATTCGCCAATAGCTTTTTCCGCCAACTCTGTGTAACCACTCTCGATATAAAACTTAATGCTGTCGACTTCTTTCTGAAGCCTTATTTCCTGAGAGGCAGGAAACTCCCATCCGCCACCATCATCTTCGACCGCGGCCGAATCCAAAGAGGCTAAATGCCCGTTTGAGGCAGTTTCAACGGATTTTCCGCCAGATCCGTGCCCGTTTCCTTTCGACGAGGATGCGTGAGATCCATTGAGGGACGCAAATGCGGAACTTTGTTCGACAAAATCGTTTGAAACGATTTTGACGGTTTGATCTCCTTCATCCGCAAACGGTGAGATCGGGACCGTTTTTTTATCGGGTCCGTTCCGGAAAAATTGTTTCTCGAATAAGTTCTCCGCGACCTCATTTTCATCATACCCGTGCTCGGTATTTATTTCCTTAAGGCGGGCGGAATACGAGACTTCATGCGGAAGGATAATCACCAGCTGGCTTAGCGCATATCGCTCGTCATCGACGCAATTGGCGGCTTTTGCGGACAGGGCGAGTCTGATTAGGGAATCACGGAGGGCTCCATCGTCACGCTGCCACGAGCAGTAACGCGTCAACATCCGCAGGGCGTCGATCTGATCGGGGTTTTTCGACAGTATTTCCTCGACAATTGCGTGGAAAGCTTCCGCCTGGCCCCCGACCAGCATATGCTCTGACGACATCGCCAAAATGCGCGTTGCCGAAACGAGATCTTCGTCCTTCAGATAGATCCGGGCCAGATCGAGAAGTTTAGGATAGTTAGCCGGCTCCTGCTCAACAAGTTTTATGACCGCCTTTTCAGCCTCGAAAATATTGTGAGATTCGATGTAGCAATCGATCAGCAAAAAGCGAATGTCCCGGTTATGAGGCTGTTTTTCGAGGATCTCGCTTAGCTTTTGCGCAGCTTCGTCTGCCTTGCCCTGAGCAAATTTTGCCTCAACGAAACCAGCAAGTATTTTCGGATCGTCCTGCTTGAGATCCAGGGCTTTTGTAAACGAGGTCAAGGCGGTTTCATGATTGCCTAATTTCGTCAGTCGAAGCCCCGATTCCGCAAAAGCATCTGCCGCCTCATCTATCTGATTTTCTTTTAGGTATGATTCGGCAAGGGTGAGGTAAACTTCGACATTATTCGGATCGAGCAGGGCTATCTGTTTCCATATCGCAAGCGCCTCGATCACTCGTCCATTGCTCTGATAATGCTCGGCCAGCGTCGTGTAGTGAGACTTTGCTTCTTTCACCGAACCTTTCACTTTATAAAGTTCAGCAAGCTTCGCCGATATTTCAAAGGAATTCGGCTCAAGTTTAGAGATTTTGTTATAGATAGCAATCGCTTTTTGAGCAAATCCCTGCTTGCTGTAATGTTCGGCAACCAGGGTGTAGCATTTAACCGCTTCTTTCTTTTCGGAGTTCTTTGTGTGCAGGTCGCCGAGCATATTCATGGTTCCGAAATCTTTCGGATCATTATCGACCACATGCTTATACTCGCCAATTGCGGCTTTGATCTTTCCCTGTGCCAAATGCCGCTCGGCATTCCGCATGGCCTTTGTTTTATCGAAAATCATCGTAATTTTATTATTGCCCGGCGAATCAGCAGCTTAAAATGAAGGAAATGAACGGATCGTCTCAACATGTCGGAGATCACAGGTGAAATTTATGGAAACCTGCAAATATTAAATTACCACAAGACCGAAAAACCTGTCAACGCTTTTTGCTATTGTTGGTCAATGATAAACATTTCTAATGCCGGACTTCCCTTTGATTTTTCCATGGCAATTACTTAGTCTTAGTCTTTGGCTGGCAGCTTGGGAGGACTTATGCAGGCACTAATTTTGGCTGGAGGAAAGGGCACAAGGCTTCGGCCACTCACCGTCTACACGCCAAAGCCGATCGTGCCCTTGATGAACCGGCCTTTTTTGCTTTATCAACTCGAGATCCTGGCCCGAGCTGGCCTTAAAGATGTGGTCCTCTCCCTTGGTTACCAGCCAAACAAAATTGAAGATATACTCGGAAACGGATCCGATTTGGGCGTCAATCTGCGGTTTGTCACCGAGCCTAATCCAATGGGAACGGGCGGCGCCTATAAGTATGCGGCCGATGCGATACGCGAAACAACAGTTGTTTTGAACGGCGACATTTTGACCGACGCCGATATTTCGAAGATCGTCGCATTTCATCAAATGAAAAAATCCGACGCGACGATCGCTTTGGCGGAGGTAAGCGATCCCGCATCCTATGGACTGGTTGAAACGGCGGCGGACGACAGCATTGTGCGATTTATTGAAAAACCTTCTCCCGGCCTGATTGCCGGTTTAAATATCAACACGATAAACGCTGGGATTTATGTCCTTGAACCGACAATTCTAGATCTAATCGCCAACAACGAAAATTCCTCATTCGAATATAACGTTTTCCCGGCGATATTAGAGAAGCGAAAGGCCTTTCATGCTTTTGTCTTGAAAGAGAGCTATTGGCGTGACATTGGTAATCCAGCCAGCTATCTTGAAGCTCATCACGATTTTTTGAAAGGCTCGATCAAAGGGTTCAAGATCGACCGGGAAAGTAATGCCGACGTAGCAACTACGGCCGTTATTGATAAGAAATCTGTGATTGGTGAGGGCTGCGCAATAAAGCCGAACGCCCGGATAACAAATTCCGTTCTCGGTCCGGGTGTGCAAGTGGAAGAAAAAGCCGTCATCGAAAACTCAGTTATATGGTCGCACACCCGTGTTTCAGCGTTTGCCGAGATCAGTGATGCTTTTGTTGGACGAAGCTGCCACATCGGTAAAAATGTTTCGGTCGGTAAAGGTTCCGTCCTCGGCGATAAAACTTCGCTACCCGACTACACGAAGGTCTAAATTATTCAGCTTTTAATATGCCAGAATTGCCGGAAGTCGAACTCGTTGCACAATCTCTCGACAAACTCGCTCGCGGCCGACGTATCGTTGCCGCAAAACTTATTCGCGAGCGTCTGGCGCCCGAATCTTCGCCTGCGCTTTTTGCCGAAAGACTGTCCGGTGCGGCGATTCGATTTGTTCACAGGCGAGGCAAACACATTCTTTTCGATCTCGATAACAAGCGGACTTTGATCACGCATCTCAGGATGAGCGGACGTTTTATGATGCTTCCAGCCGAGCGGGATAACCCGAAATTTACCCACGCAGTCTTTTATTTTGACGATGAAACACGGCTTCTCTTTCAGGATCAACGGCATTTCGGTTTGATGAAGATCGTCGAGACGAGCCGTCTCGGGGAAGCAAAAGAAATTCAAAAGCTCGCACCGGAGCCATTTTCCGACGCATTTTCTCTGAAGTATCTTCGCGACACTCTAAAAACCTCTAAACGGACCGTCAAGGAATTCTTGCTGGATCAGACAAAGGTTTGCGGACTCGGTAATATTTACGCTTCCGAGTCGATGTTTCTCGCCAATATAGATCCCAAAAAAATTGCGAATAAGCTTTCGAAAAAAAAAGCCGAAGCGCTCTACGATAAAATTCGCGAGATTTTGAGCGAAGCCGTCTCGCAGGGATCGACACTGAACGTCGATCCCGAAAATATTGACGGAAGTTATTATATCGACGGTTTCGAAACTCGTTGGCGCGTCTACGATCGCGAAGATTTGCCCTGCACTCATTGCAAAACTCCGATCATTCGTCTAAAACAAGGCGGTCGCTCAACTTATTTTTGCAGGAAATGCCAACGATAAGGAGATTTAAATGTCTTATAAACGTCTCTTAACATTCGGATTTACTATTATCTCCCTCATGTCGTTATCATCAAACGCTTACGGTTGCGCGTGCTGTGCTGCTCCGGGCGAGTACAGCATTTCGACCGGTAAAGTGGACACTTTTTATATTGATATATTGAAGGGGTTGCGCTTTGACGAAACGGCGACTTTATTTTTGACCGAAGCTGATTTCGCTATCATTAAGGGACTTGATGATCTTAAAAGAGAATCCGACTCGGATGCCTGGATTGCTTCACGCAACGAATTCGATCTGGTAAACACGTTTATCGGAAAGACCTGGAAATTTGATCTCAGATCGAAAACGGGAAAGGCCGGTGTTTTGACGCTTCCTCTGCCAACTCAGATTTTGACCTTCAAGGTTGATATACACGATGACGAGCCTGACCGCCCGAATGGGCCGATGCTCTATAAAGAGCTTCGGTTCAAGGGAGTGGTTACGGGCGGCACCGGGATTTTCCGCGCGGGAGTTGTAAAACCAACCTCCTATTTCCTTGTTTTCCAAGGCCGCGGCAATGGATGCGACAATGTTTCGGATTTTACTCATTGGCGTTTAGAGGTCGATGGGCGAAAAGCAAGTTACGCTTTTCATGGCAAGTTGAGCAGCGGAACGGAAAGATCAGATGCGTCAACTAATTAGCCCACTCGCCCACTTGTAAACACTTGACAGTCGTAACATAAAGCCGCATCATTTGATTTAACATTCGTGGTGAGTTAATGCGACTTGCGACCACGTTAAATAATCCGCTAAACAGCTAAACCACGAAAAGATTTTATGAGTCTCGCTGTTTTAGCGGGGCTCTTTTTTTCGGTTGGCAATCGGCTGCAAGCAGTAAGCATAATTCTTCCTAACTTTGTCCGCAGATTGCTGACCGCTATCGCTAAACGACTCCATATGAAAGACTTTCGCGAACTTCTCGAATCCGACGGCATTTACGTTTTTGACGGCGCCGTCGGCACGCGCCTTTACGACAAAGGCATTTACATCAACCGCAGTTATGACGAGCTAAACCTCATCTCGCCCAACCTTGTTCGCGAAGTTCACGAGGAGTACATAAAGGCTGGTGCCGATATAATTGAAACCAACTCGTTTGGGGCCACACGCCATAAGCTTCAACCATACGGACTTGAGGGCAAACTCCGCGACATCAACATCGCATCAGCACGAATTGCACGCGAAGCGGCGGGCGAAAAAGCTTATGTCGCGGGTGCGATAGGGCCGCTGGGTTTGCGGATCGAGCCTTTTGGACCGACGTCTTTTGACGAAGCTAAGGATCTTTACAAAGAGCAGGTGGAGGGTTTGCTCGAAGGTGGCGTAGATCTCTTTATACTCGAAACGTTTTCAGAACTGGCCGTGATCGAACAGGCGATCCGTGCCGTTCGCGAGCTCTGCGATCTGCCGATAGTTGCTCAAATGACCATTCAGATGGATGGTAAAACTACGTTCGGCACGACACCGGAAGTTTTCACCGCAAGATTGGACGAAGTCGGCGCGGATGTGATCGGCCTCAACTGCGGAATGGGCCCGAACCATGTTCTGACCGCTTTGGAACAGATGCGTTCCGTAAGCTCCAAAGCTCTATCCGCGCAGCCGAATGCAGGGCTCCCGAGAGATGTGCAGGGCAGACAGTTTTACATGGGTTCGCCTGAATATATGGCGACGTTCGCGAAACGCTTTGTAAAGGCGGGTGCAAGATTCGTTGGTGGCTGCTGCGGCACGACACCGACACACATTAAATTGATCGCGGACGCGATCCGGTCGATCAGCCCGCGTCAGTCGAGGACCTTTGTGAAGACGGACCTCGCCACCGTCACTAAATTAACGCCCGTGGACGTACATGTTGTCGATCCTGAGAAACGCTCGAACTGGTCGCGTAAGATTGCTCGCGGCGAATTCGTGACCTCCGTTGAAGTTTTGCCGCCGAAGGGCTGCGATGCGGCATCGACGCTTGCGTCCATCGGCTTGCTCAAGGATGCCGGTGTGGATGCCGTCAACATTCCCGACGGACCGCGTGCCCAAACGCGAATGTCCGCACAAGCGACCGCCGTCCTGGTCGAACGCGAAATAGGCATCGAAGCCGTGCTTCATTATTGCTGCCGGGACCGGAATTTGCTTGGAATGATGTCTGACCTTCTCGGTGCAGCCGCTCTCGATCTGCACAATCTTCTAATAATCACTGGCGATCCGCCGAAGATGGGACCGTACCCGGACGCGACCGCGGTCTTCGATATTGACGCGATCGGACTTACAAATATGGTCAACAAGCTCAATCACGGACTTGATCTCGGCAATAATCCGATCGGTTTGCCGACCGCATTCTCGATCGGCGTCGGCGTAAACCCCGGAGCAGTGAATTTGGAAGAAGAGATCCGCCGCTTCGAATGGAAGGTCGAGGCCGGGGCCGAATATGCGATCACTCAGCCCGTTTTCGACACGGAACAGCTTCGCAGCTTTCTTAAAAAGATCGAGCACGTCCGTATTCCGATCGTCGCCGGAATTTGGCCTCTGGTCAGTTTTCGCAATGCAGAGTTTCTTCACAATGAGGTCCCCGGCGTGAATGTAACACCCGAAATTCTGGAACGGATGCGCGTCGCTTCCGAAAAAAGTAAGGACGCTGCACGCGAAGCAGGTATAGCCATTGCAAGGGAATCGCTATTGGAGGTTCGCGACGTGATCGCCGGCGTTCAGGTTTCAGCACCGTTTAATAACGTGAAGTACGCTTTGCAGGTTTTTGACGTGCTTGAAGAGTTCGATTCGATGTCGATAGTTTAATGTTCAGGCATATTAAGATTAAGACGATGGTGGGGATCGATATTTTTTTGAAGCCGCAGCGACCAGGTTGCAACCGTTCATTTGTGGAGGTCGATCACAGCAGATAATGAATAAGTTTGAGGGTGCCTGTCTTGAGACAAGCAGGATTGGGATCGGGGACTTTTACAAGTACAAATCTATGGTTGAAACGTTGAGTCATGGAACCGCAACCGTCCTGTGGGGACTGCCATTCGTAGTTGACAACGGCTCCATCTTCAAATTCATAAACGCGGACAATATGGTCGTCTGTATAGATCGTGGGCGTCTCCGAGACAATGCGGCCGCGATCATCCT
>JACMMN010000202.1 GCA_014379075.1 Pyrinomonadaceae bacterium
GATCGGCGTCAAAAAGCCGATCTTATTTGTCCACGGCGATAAGGACGAATTCGGTTCGGTTGAAAATTTGAAGAAGCTCGTGGATAAGGTTGCCAAAACTGCCGATGCCGAACTTGTAGTATTCGAAAACAGCGGACATTTTTTTGACGAACATTTGAAAGAGTTGCGTGAAGCAGTTAAAAATTGGGTAGAGAAGAAACTTTCGGATAGCAACTGATAGGTGATAACTGATATTTCAGAAATTATCATCGTTCAGGTATCAGATACTCCGAAGAAAAACAACATGACGGAAAATCAAACAGAACTCCACCGGCCGATGAGCGATAAGGATGCGGCAATCCGCTTGACGATGATGCCGCGCGACACGAACGCGCATGGAACCGTTTTTGGCGGAATTATACTTAGCTACATCGACGTCGCCGGCGGCGTCGAAGCCGTTCGTCACACGAAACATGAGCGATTCGTAACGGTTGCGATGAAGGAGGTGATCTTTCACGAACCCGTATTCATCGGCGATCTGGTCAGCTTTTACGCCGAAACGGTGCATGTCGGGAACACTTCCATAACAATACACGTCGATGTCGAGGCCGAAAGATTCGGCAGCAAGGGACAAAAAGTGAAGGTCACATCAGCCGACGTCACATTCGTAGCGATCAGCCAAAATCGCGAAAAAGTAAAAATAGGTAAGGAGTAGTTACAGGAAGTTTCAGAGTTACAGGAAGTTACAGAATGACGGGTAGTTTAAGAAGGGATGGCAAAATTTTCTAAATTCGAAGAAATTCAAGCATGGCAAAAGGCTCACGATGTAACACTTCGAATTTATCGAATGACGGCTGCTGGAAATTTTTCAAGGGATTTTGGCCTGCGAGATCAGATTCGAAGATCATCTGTTTCGATAATGGCATGGGCGAAAGACTAATGCGGAGTTCGCAAATTTTCTAAATATTGCTCGGGGTTAAACAGCCGAAGTGCAGTCGCATCTGTATGTAGCTATAGGTACGGATTATATAAATAAAGGTGAATTCGATGAGATATATCAAACTCTAACGGAAATTTCTCGAATGACTCTATCTTTGGCTCAATATCTTAGAACGAGTGAGAAGTAATTTCTGCACTCTGAATCTTCCTGCAACTCTGAAACTTCCCGCAACTATATTTACTTTATGCCAACTTGGAAATTAGAGCTTGAATACGAGGGAACGCGGTATCGCGGCTGGCAGATACAGCATAACGCCAAATCGATACAAGGCGAGATGATGGATGCGGCGCGGCAGCTTTTCTCAGAGAAAGTCGATTTTTTCGGTGCCGGAAGGACCGATGCCGGTGTTCATGCTTACCGTCAGATCGCCCATTTGCGGGTTCCTGAACTCCGCACGAATATTACGCCCAAACAAATACAGTTTGGTTTCAACGACATTCTTCCGCACGATATCAATATCGTCAAAGTATCGAACGCACCCGATACTTTTCACGCCCGCCACGATGCCGTCGCCCGCTATTATCTTTACCAAATATCGACGCGGCGAACAGCTTTCGGCAAGAATTTTGTCTGGTGGATAAAGGATAATCTCGACGCGAAAGCGATGGCCGAAGCGGCAAAAATGCTCCAAGGCAAGCACGACTTTTTTTCGTTTTGCGAGATCGATGACACAAAAAAACAATCGACCATCGTAAAAGTCGAAAAGGCCGAGATATTCACCGATGGCGATCTGATCTGCTTCCGCGTCGGCGCCAGCCACTTTTTGTGGAAAATGGTTCGGCGAATAGTCGGAATGCTTGTCGAACTCGGGCGCGGAAATCTTACTTTTGACGGTTTTGAACGGCTTCTGAAATTTCACTCGGAAACGACCGCTCAATATACCGCACCGCCGTCGGGTTTGTTTTTGGAAAAGGTTTTGTATGACGGCGATAAACCGCCGACCGAAAGGCGGGCCGTTATTGCGCTGCCTTAATTAAATTTGGCTTGCGTTCGCCTGCAACTTATGCCAAATTCAACGTAAACAAGTTTCAATAATTTCGACAACGAGGAGATTTTTTCAATGCCGATAATCACTGCCGAAACTGCCAATGGCACTGTTTCTATTAATGAGGTCGAGGGACGCAAGCTCGTCCTCGCTCTCGAAGATCATGGTGTGGACATACTTCACCGCTGCGGCGGAAACGCCCGCTGCACGACCTGCCGGGTGGAAGTCCTGGCGGGCGATCCGGGGCCTATTCGCGACGCGGAAAAAGCGGTTCTGGCAACCAAAACAGACCTCAACGATCACACGCGGCTGTCTTGCCAAATACGTTTGATCGACGATCTGCACATAAAAGTCGTCAATCAGGCAAGCGTTGCCGGGATAGACGCCGGCGGACGGCCATTGGAAGAGACAACCCCGTAGCGTCGGATTTTGCTACAATCAAAGCTTAAGCCAAAACTTGGAAAGGAGAAATGAACAATGGGTTTGAATACAGTATATAAAGCTAAATCGTTTGATCTTAGCGGTTTGACGGGCATCTCCGACGAAACTCTGGCGATGCATTTCAAGCTGTATGAAGGTTATGTCACAAACACCAACACGCTGAACGAAAAGATCGCCGAACTGATCAAGGGCGGTGAACTCGACTCGACCAAAACTGCTGCTTACAGCGAAATGAAACGCCGTTTTGGGTTCGAATACAACGGCATGGTACTGCACGAATACTATTTTGAGAACATGAAAAAGCAGGGCACGGGCGACCCCTCGAAGGATTCGGCTTTTGCAAAAGCGGCTGACGAGAGCTTCGGCAGCTACGACGTGTGGAAGGCAGATTTTGTTGCGACCGGCAAAATGCGCGGCGTGGGCTGGGCTGCAACTTATCAAGATCCTGCGAGCGGAGCGATCTCAAACCATTGGATCAACCTCCACGAAACGGGAAATGTCGCCGGCTATAAACCCATTTTGATAATGGATGTGTGGGAACACGCATTTATAAAAGACTACGCCCCGGCCGACCGTCCGAAATATATCGAAGCGTTTTTCTCGAATATCGATTGGAGCGCGGTGAGCAAGAGATTGTCGACAGCGGGAAGCGCCAACGCTTAAAACGTTTGGAGTTTCGCCTTTCGGCGAAACTCCAAAAATCTACTTCCTCAACCAGCCGAACAAAGCGTTAACCGTAACGTCGCGGTTGGTTTCGTATATCGCCCTCGTGAGCGGTATCGACATCGGGCAGACCTTGACGCAGTTTTGCGAATCTCCGCAGTTCGCAATACCATCGTCGCCCAGCAATCCATTCAACCGCTCCTCAATATCCATTTTTCCTGTCGGATGCATGTTAAACAAACGGGCCTGCGCGATCGCCTGCGGACCGATATAATTATCGTCGCCGTATTGAGGACAGGCTTCGAGACAGCAGCCGCACGTCATGCAGCGGGAATATGCGTAGCGTTCCTGAGCAACCTCATTCGAGATCACCGGACCCGGCCCGAGATCATAGGTTCCATCCAGTTCGATCCAGGCATTAACCTGTTTAAGATGATCGAACATCTGCGACCGGTCTACCTTTAGATCTCGCACATTTGGAAATTTCGACATGGGTTCCAAACTGACAGTATCGCTGCCTGAGGCAAGCAGCAGGTCATCGATCAATGCCGAGCAAGACTGCTGCACACGGCCGTCGATGACCATCGTGCAGATCCCGCAAACCTGCTCGAGGCAACTCATATCCCAAACCGGCGGCGTTGTTTTTTTACCATCAGCGGTCACCGGATGCTTGCGAATGTCCATTAAAGCAGAGATCACGTTCAGATTGCGGCGATACGGGATCGCAAACGTTTCCGAATAAATTTCAGAATCGGGATTATCCCGCCGCTGAATCTTGATCTTCACCGCCGACGGCGGATTCTCAAGCCGTTTCTTTTCGATGTGTGCATTTACGCTCATTATTGTGTTACATTGGCCAGATAAAATCTATAAAACCGGCATCGCTTTCTATTCCCCCACCATCCCCAGCCGCTCTTCGATCGGGTTATTGGAAAACTCCCAGAGATAGCCGGTATCGACCTTTGAATTTACGAGCACGCCTCCGGTGGCTAAATATTTACCGTCGTCACTAAACTGCATGGGCATTGTCGAATTGCTCAGATTCTGTACGTGTTCGCCCTTAATGTTCCAAACCTTTACTTCCTTTTTTAAGCCTTCCGATGTAGCTATCATCTCGCTATTGGGGCTCCACTTGATCGAGATCAACGCGCTCTGCGTTTTTGCTCTGGGAATAGATGCCACGATCCTGCCGGTATCCGTTTCCCAAATTTGGAAAAGTACAGTCTTATTCTTTCGCGGAGTCGTTACCAGAAACCTTCGGTCGCTGCTAAGGATAGTGCCAACAGCCATAGATTTTTCAAATCCATACATCAGAGCGCCATTTTTGGGATCGTATGCACGCAGATCGCCTTGCCGAATGGATTTATCAGCACCTTGGTTCCCGATCTATTCCACCCCGCCACTACGCCGCGTTCTTTTTTTGAGCCAATGGCCGATATCAATTCACCTGTCGCCGTATTCCATATTTTGGTGATCCCGCGAAAATCCGACGTTGCAACCATCGTTTCATCCGGACTGAATTTGCTGTAGAAAACTCTTTCACCGGCGTCGAACTTTGAGACCAGCTTTCCGTTTTCGATGTTCCAAAGCGTCGGTTTTTTGTTTCCGTTCGCGATAAGCAGAAAGTTTCCATTTTCGCTAAACTGAGCATTCGACATGGAGCCCAAAAGCAAAAAACCCGCAGGAGCTCCGCCGAGCACGCCTAAAATTGAGAATGCAATTTTTGCCGATTCCCAACCCGAATTGAAATTCTCGTGCTCCAACTCGAACTTCAGATTGCCCGTTTCGAAATCGACTATTGAAAATTCTTTATCATTTTTGTTTATAAGGATATTTTTCCAATTCTTTGTAACAGGCACGCGCCCCATCTCTAAAACCAAAGTCGGAAAAATTCCATTGATCTCATTGATAAAACCGCTGCCCCCAAGCATCTTGTTCAAATTGCCCAACTTTCCAAGCCCGCGAATTTCCCGCACAGATTTTCCATTCTCAACGTCAAAGATCTGCATGGACAAGTCGCTTATATTCTGCACAACCGCGAACTTTTCATCGGGACTGAATGAAAATGCCCTAAAACCATTGCCGTCGATCTTGCTCTTTATTTCGCCGCTGGCGGTGTCATAGATAACTATGTCCGCGCTCTTTCCGCTTACGGCCAAATATTTTCCATTCGGACTAAAAAGGGTTAACCCGGCCCTGCCTTTCCAAATTGAAATATCGCGAAATTCCGGCAGTGTACGTTTTAACACCACAGACTTCCCTGGCTCGGCGGCCGTAAGTTGTGGAGCCAACACCAGAGATAAAACTAAAAGAAAAAATACTAACTTCTTTGTCATTCCTAATACCCTCTTCTGATCATAACCTGCGGCAGTTGACTATTCTTTGAACGATCCCTTTTCGATCTTATTCTCATCCTCAGCCCACCGCTCTTCGCGGCCTTCAGGTTTTAGCTCGCTTCCCGGCTGCGGGACTTGCGGGGCTTTTTTGCCGGATGAATAATCTCTTTTTCGCGGTTCGATGAGCCCAACATCGACGGCTTCATAGCTGAATATCGGTGATTCATCCGAAAATTCCGCGATCGTCGTTTTCATGAATTTTTCGTCATCGCGTTCAGGAAAATCGGGTTTATAATGAGCGCCGCGCGATTCGTCGCGGTTCAAGGCTCCGAGCGTGATGACGCGGGCGAGCTGCAGCATGTTCCAAAGCTGACGTGCGTGCGGCACAGCTTGCGTCGCCCAAAGGTTCGAGTCATTGATCGAAATATTTGAAAAGCGTTCCTGCAGTTCGAGGAGTTTTTCATCGGTCGCCTTAAGACGGTCGTTATAACGGACTACGGTGACGTTGTCGGTCATCCATTTGCCCATTTCCTCGTGGATCTGATATTGATTCTCCGTGCCTTCGTTTTTAATGATTCCGTCGTTGATTTCCTGCTGTCGCTTTACCTCTGCGTCGTGAAGCCCATTCGTTTCTGTATTCCCACGTGACACATTCTTTGCAAATTCGATAGCCGCGGGTGCCGCAACAAAACCACCGTAAACACATGAAACAAGCGAATTGGCACCGAGCCTGTTTGCACCATGGATCGAATAATCGCATTCGCCGGCCGCGAAAAGCCCTGGAATATTCGTCCTTTGTTCGAAATCCACCCATAGGCCGCCCATCGAATAATGGACACCGGGGAAAATTCGCATCGGAACATATCGCGGATCGTCGCCGACGAACATTTCATAGATCTCAAGGATCGCACCCAATTTGCGCGTCAAAGTCTCAGCCGGAATATGCGTCAGATCGAGATAGACCTGATTCTCGCCGCCGACGCCGTGGCCATCGAGACAGATCTGAAAGATCTCGCGTGTCGCAATATCGCGGGGAACGAGATTGCCGTAGGCCGGATATTTCTCTTCCAGAAAATACCAGCGTTCGGCATCCGGAATGTCGCGAGCATTTCGGCTATCGGCCGTATTTCGCGGCACCCAGACACGGCCCCCTTCGCCGCGTGCCGATTCGCTCATCAATCGTAATTTGTCTTCGCCGGGGATCGATGTCGGGTGCACTTGTATAAATTCGCCGTTTGCGTAGCGGGCCCCTTGCTGGTAGCAGACGGATGCGGCACTTCCTGTACAAGTCATCGAATTGGTGGATTTGCCGAATATCATTCCCGGCCCGCCCGTCGCCATAATGACCGCATCGGCAGCAAAGGACTTCAATTCAAGCGTCTGCAAATTCATCGCGACCAAACCGCGGCAAACCTGGTGATCGTCGAGAATAAGCGAGAGCATTTCCCAGCCTTCGTATTTAGTTACTTGATTCAACGTCTCGTAACGCCGTACCTGCTCGTCAAGTGCGTAAAGTAACTGCTGCCCGGTCGATGCACCGGCAAACGCAGTCCTGTTGTGCAGCGTCCCGCCGAACCGCCGGAAATCCATCAAGCCTTCCTTTGTACGCGAAAACGGCACA
>JACMMN010000203.1 GCA_014379075.1 Pyrinomonadaceae bacterium
CACCGCGTTGAATACGATTCCCGAAATGCGCGAATGGGCCGAACAATATTTAAAGGAAAAAACACGCGGTGAGAACGCGTCAATGACCGACGAAGAGTTCGAGAAACACTGGAAATACCACAAACCGGAGATAATGCACGCCGGTGCCGCGGAAGCGATGCAGGCTTATCGAGATAGGCACAAATGAAAAATAGGAATTTCTAATTACGAATTACGAGCAAAATTCTCGTAATTCGTAATTCGTAATTCGTATTAGGTTAAACTCCCGGCATTGCCTTCTTCAGCGGCTTAAGTAAGATCGCTAAAACCACGGCCATTATGAGAGCCATGCAGCCCAGCACGATGAAAAAGCTCGATTGATACCAGATGCTCCAGTAAATACCGATCATCGTCAGCTTGTTGCCTATAGCCGTCGCGACAAACCACCCGCCCATCATCAGGCCGCGCATTCTTATCGGGGCAACCTTGGATACGAGGGATAATCCCATCGGCGACAGCATCAGTTCACCTAACGAAAGAATTCCGTAAGCCAGCAGCAGCCAGAACGGCGATACCTGAAAAAGGTAAGCCCGGTCTAGAATTGTTGCCATGTGAGGGGCGGCCCGTCCGCCCGTTACTTTATTAGCTGTATCCGCCAATTTGGCGTCCGCTGTAAAATCTGTATTTTGATAGGCGTTTACTTTTGCAAGCACGTCTTCGGGAACGCCATCGGCACGCATTTTCCCGGTTGCGATGGTCAGGTATTCGGTGAAGGTACGAGTTCCGCCGAATTTGGCTTCTCTCAAATCCTTATCCTCGATCTCGACATCACCGACCTTTTTCGCCTGAATTTCCGGAACGCCGTCCGATTTCAGGTTGACGACTATGGTCGAAAGAGCGGAGGCAAACGACGAGTCCGTCGCAACCTTTCTATCGTTCAAAATATAGGATTCGTCCTTACCCTTCGTACTTATCAAAGAATCGGCTATATCGGCGGGAACGCCGTCACCCTTTAATTGATCGACGACCCGTGAATTTATTCGAAATGAACCACTTGCGAGCTGTTCGGCGGTAGGTTTCTGGCCTTCACCGGCGGTAGCAGCAAAATAGAGAACGAAGAACGATAAACCGGTGAGCGTCATGCCGATAGCCATTTTTGTCGGCGTTGAGGGTTCCCTGCCGCGTTTTGCCAACATCCCCCAAAACCATACTAGAGGGAATGTCAAAATAATGATCCATCCCGGATTGATAGAATTAGAGATAGTTCCCGTTACATTCCAGGCTGTATTGTCATCTGCCCAATAAGTTAGTGTCGATCCGTTTTGGTGAAAAACCATCCAAAAGACGATGACGATCAGGAAAATTACGATCAGCGCCATGATACGTTTCCAATCCGGGACCGCGTCCATCAACGCTTGTTTGCCTCGGGCATACGCCGCATCGCTGCCCTCGTCTTGGTGGCTGATGCCGTGCGGAGGAGCATCGACGGCGGTAGCAGCAGCGTCTGCCTGTTGATCCGCTCCGCCTCGTTGTCGGGCGGCAAGTGCATCCGGGTCTTCGACAATGGCCTTCCATTTCCAAAGAATGGCAACCGAAATGACCATTCCGAAGGCGGCAACGGCGAACGCGGCGTGAAAACCGAAGTTCTGCCTAACGATCTCCATCACGATCGGTGCAAGGAATGCTCCGACGTTAATCCCCATATAGAAGATATTGTATGCTCGATCTTTCAGTTGGCTGCCTTCAGGATAGAGGTTGCCGACCATCGTCGAAACGTTCGGCTTGAAGAAGCCGTTACCGATAACGAGACATGTCAACGCTAGATAAACGGCCCATAAAGCGGGAATCGAGAGCAAACCGTGACCTGCCATGAAAAAGAAGCCGCCGATCATCACAGCTTTGCGATAACCCGTGATCTTATCCGCGATGAGCCCGCCGATCAGCGGACTGGCATAGACAAACATCAGATAATTCGCGTAAAGCGAAGTAGCTTCGCCTGTCGTCCAGCCGAAACCTTCTTTCGGGTCCTGTAAATACAACGTGAAAAGGGCCAGCATCGAGTAGAAGCTGAAACGCTCCCACATCTCGGTTCCGAAAAGGGCGTAAAGTCCGAGAGGATGTTTATTCAAGTCGCCCGTAACCGCGGCATTGTTTAGCGTCTCAGCGTTTGCACTCATTAAGTTTTCACCTTTGTTTGTTTGATTTCCGAAGAGAGTTAGGCAAAATATAACAGATAAATTTTGTAACGAAAAGGAAATATATGCCGAAAATATTTTTGTTGGTTATGGGTGCAGCATTTTTGACGTGCGGTTTGGCGGTAAATTCCAACCCTCAGACTTCGCGGACAAGCATCAGCAGTCGGGAGGTGAACGGCACATACCAATACAATTTCACTGGGAAATTCAAAGGGACATCAAATGAAATAAAAATCCTCGCTCTCGGCAAGGGTAAGATAAAACTCGCGTTTGATCTGACATATCCCTATATCGACGCAACCGGCGGCCTGACGGCAAATGTAGGAACGCTCGAAGGCATAGCGGATATTTCCGGCGACATTGCGACCTATTCGTCGAATGAATTCGGCGATTGCAAAATAACGATCACATTCGTGAAGCCGGGCACGATCGAAGCAACCCAGTATGGCGGATCCGCATGCGGATTCGGGCATAATGTGTCGGCAAACGGCACCTACAAAAAAGTAACGGGCGTAAAACCAAAAATTTAATGCAATTATTTAACGAGCTCGGCGATGAGATCGAAACTCTTTGGCGCGACGCTAATTATAACGAAGAACTTTTCCCGGCAATCGCCGCCGATGCCCTGAAACGCGCCCGCCTGTCCGAGAAAGTTTCCGCCTGGGAAGTACTGGAGTGGACATTGCGGCAAGACGAGCTTCCCCGGCAAAAGGATGTGTCGGGACGTTTCGGCGATCCGCCGGTGACGCTGTTTACAGCTCCCCGATTTTATATCGACGTATATTTCTGGATCGACGGCACCACATCGATTCATCAGCATAGTTTCTGCGGAGCGTTCCAAGTGCTGCTCGGCTCAAGCATTCACAGTTGGTACGAATTCGAAAGAAGCGAGTCGATAAATTTTTTTACCGAGATCGGCGAGATCAAATTAAAGCTGTGCAGTCTTCTGGAAATGGGCGATGTGCAGGAGATACGTGCCGGGCGGCAGTATATTCATTCGCTGTTCCACCTTGATCGTCCGTCCGCGACGATTGTCGTTCGCACTGGGGAAAGCCCTTTGTTTTTACCACAGTTTTCGTATCACAAACCGTATCTTGCACTTGACCCGTTTTTTGAGCACGCTACAACGACCAAGAAATTGCACGCGATCTCTGCCCTGCTCCGGCTCCAGCACCCGGATATCGACCGGCTCATAACGGAATTATTGGAAAAGAGTGATTTTCAAACGGCGTTTTCGATACTCACCGCGCTTCACGGCCGGATGCAGTCGAATAATCTGGAACAATTATTTAACGTTACTGCCGCCCCGGGACGTTTCGAACGTTTTCTGGAGACAGTCCGCCGTCGTCACGGCGAAAAAGCCGGTATCTTTGCTGAAGTTTTCGCGCACAAGGAGATGGAAAACGATATCGTGCGAAAAAGAAACTTCATAACCGACCCGGAACATAGGTTCTTTTTCGCCCTGCTTCTGAACCTGGAAGGCAAAGAGCATATTTTCCCCTTAATTAAGCAACGTTTTCCTGAATGCGATCCCCTTGAAAAAGTTCTCGACTGGACCTTTGATCTCGCTCAGACACGCATTGCCGGGGCCCGGAAACAAAACGCGCTCGGTTTCGAAACGTTTGACGACGTCGATCTCTCATTGCTGGAAAAGCTGCTGCGCGACAAGACTGTTGAGGAGATCAGATCGGATGTGCGAGAAGAATACAAGGCGGAGAAATTAGAAAAAGTTTTACGGGAAATTGATGCGAGGATTGCGAAAATAGACGAGGCAGTGATCTTTCGCCCGCTTCTCGCCGGGAGGCGGTTATCTTTGTCCCTTTCTATCGCGGACGGAGATGTCCGAGTTCCGTGATTTGCCAGAAAAATCCGTTTCGTCTAAACTTACTTTTCATGCCCTTGTAGCTCAACGGTAGAGCGCGCGGCTCATAATCGCTAGGTTGTAGGTTCGAATCCTTCCGAGGGCATTCAAGTTAAAAAGTTTAAGGTTCAAAGTTTCCACTTCCAGGTTAGACGATAACCTGGAAGTGGAAACTTTGAACCTTAAACTTTAAATACTGGTAGCGCGTAGGGGAGTTGAACC
>JACMMN010000204.1 GCA_014379075.1 Pyrinomonadaceae bacterium
CCTGTATGCTGCTGTGGAAATGTCAGAATCCAAATGCGCGGCAAACTTCGGAACTGTCGCGTTTCTGCCCGCCGCAGTCGATGCCATCAGAGCCGGATCGCCGATCAGAAGTGCGCAGTCCGATTCGGCGAGCATCGCATTCAGATCAGGTTTGGCGTCCTTCCAGACCGGCTCCAAGCCAAAAAATTCGCGGAATATTATTTTTGTCAGGCAAACCGAAGTTTTTGACGAAACATCGAGCGAGACCGACTTTATCTCATTGAGTTTCCGGCCATCGGTGACCAGGCAGACGCTGCGAGCCTCGTCCCTTGCCCCGACGCAAACATCCGCAACCAGGCGTGCACGATCGAGCATTTGATAGGCAATAACGGGAACGAGTGCCGCATCGACCCTATCCTGAGCTAAAAGTTCGGCGGATCGTGCCGGCGCATTATCCAGTATTATCTCGACCGAGCCGTGATTCGATCCGTAAAGAAAGCTCCAGATCAGCGGCGCGGTGTTCGAATAACTTGAGGCGGAAATTCTCGTTGTTTGCGTTTTCACAGGAGTTGGAACCCAGAATAAGTAGAAAGGGAGTCAAAACGCAAATCACGAGATCAATTCCTCCGCCGTTCCGCTAATTTGCAAAGAAATCCAGACTATTTATGTCATCGTTGGGGGTGACTGTTTGCGACGCGCTGCTGAACATATACCGCTTGCTCATCACGCTCACAACGTATGTTTCACCACTTTGGATTCCATGGAAATTGTAATAACCGAACGGATTTGTGAGGGCCAACCGCGTCGTTCCGTTCGAATCCATAATGCTGACCCGCGCACCCGAAACACCCCGAAGGGAGTTATTCATTACCCGCCCGCCTACCGAGACGCCGGCCGCGCTGGGGCCGACGAGTTGTAAGCTGAAATCATCTACGGCAAGTCCGTCGTCTGCCCCGGTAATATTCGAATCCTGCCAGCGAATATATAGGGCATCATTTGGGGCGAGTGAAACCGACAGCGCGGTCAGCGAAAAGACCTGTCGATTTGCGGCCGCATTGCCGTCTCTCGCACCGGCCGTCCCGCTCAAGTTCGGCGTCGCAAAATCGAGGGCGTCAAAATCAGAGAATGTTCCCGCGTAAAGATTGGCCGCATTAACGGCGTACTGAAAATCCAGCCGGTCAGCCGTTCCGCTGCCGCCAAGCCGCCACATCTCGCCTGTGAATGCTATGGTAACCGCGGTCAGCGCTATTCCGCTCGTATTCCGGAAGCAGCCGCCAAGAAAATTGAGGGCTACGGAATCGTCATTCAACGATCCAAAGGCGCGATCGGTATTGGCGGCGGCGGAAGCAAAACTCATGGTATTGCCGCCCGTAACGCTACCGTCCCCGACATTATATCTTCCGGAAACCGAACTGATGTTGCTCCCTTCTTCGACGAGAGCCCAACCGGGAACATTTACAATTGCAGCATTATCGGCCACCGCATTGTCGAATTTGCCCAGATATCTGCGCGGGGCGATCGCGTTGAGGATAAATATATTGGACGCATCGCCGTTCTGCGGGGACGGGCTATTACCCAGGCCGTCAAAATTTTGCGAATGCACCGACGGATTCGCACCGCCGAGGTCAATACAATTCTGACCCGACGCCTGGCCGAAAAAACTTACAATTAAAAACAAAAGGAAAGAAAGCGTAGCTGCTTTTGAACTTATTCGCATTGAAGACCATCCCTATTAACTAAGGTTCGCGGGAGCATTTGAAAAGAAAATCGCCATCGAAAAATTTAATCTGTCTTAAATTTCCCGTTTGGTTATGATTGTGGACAACGGCTGGCAGGAGAGAGGCCTGGAAATGAGTATAGATCAAAATCCTTTGGTTAGCCAATAAATTCGCTCGGTCACCCCAGAACGTCTTTGAAATCCGCGTTCGCGTTAAGCACTTTTTTGGCGTACGAACATGTTGCTTTTATCTTCAAACCGTTCTCACGAGCAAAAGCTACCGCGGCGGCAACGAGATCTTCCGCAATATTTTCACCGCGAAGCTTTTTATCCACTTCCGTGTGGTCGATCGTAATCTCTTTGTCCGCGGACTTGACATAGGTCATCTCCGCGATCCATTCGCCATCTTCGTCTATAAAAAATGCGCCACGCTTGCCGTGCTCTTCTCTCTGAATTTCCATCATTTATCTAGCCTACAAAGAAAGCCTTGTTAAATGCAACTCATATAAGATAATAGGTGTAGAATTATTTAATAAAATTTATGAAGATCACATTTTTCCCGGGCGTCTTACTCGTTGTTTTTTCTATGGCGATTACACTTTTCGGACAGGCCGCGGTAACGATCTACGATCCGGTAAGAAAGACGGCGGAGAAAACTTTTTCGCCTGCCGAGGAAAAGCTTGTAACGACAAGAGCTGTGCCGAAAGCTCGAGCCCGGTGGAAAGACGTCGGCGGGTGCGATGAAGCCGACAATTTCAGCATAACCGGTGGAGCATCCGGGGCGTTTACCCGCAAGGGTTCGGACCAGCGAGCGTTGCTGTACGAACTGTGCCAAACCGGAAACGGCTTTGCGAACAACGGGCTGGTAATTATCGAAGCGGGCAAAATTATCGCGCATTTTGCGACGGAAGGCGGATGGAATTTAAACGTCAACACTTTACCTGACATTAATAAAAATGGGTTTAACGAACTGGCTATCGAAACGAGCGGCGGAATGCATCAGGGTTATTGGGGCAGCAGCGTGACGATAATTGAAGCCTCGCAAACCGCCGCCAAAGAATTGGGGTGGTTTCTCGTTTACACAAACGAATGCGAAAATGGCGGCCCGGAAGAATACTGTGACAGAAGCTACAAGATAATCGCGAGACCAGCCGCCGCAACCGTTTTTTACCAGCAGAAGTACGAAAACAAAGGCGATGACGAAATAACGAAATGGGTCGTCAGCGGGAAACGAACGGCGGTAAAACCTAAAAAAGGAACTTTAAAATACGCTCTCATAAAATAATGAAGATCTACGATATTACCGTACCGGTCAGCGAGGGTGTGCCGATCTACCAGGGTGACCCGAAGGCTAGTGTGGATGTCTGCATGTCCATCGCAAAGGGGGACAGCGTCAACGTTTCACAGATGTGTTTTGGCGTTCACACTGCAACGCACGTCGATGCCCCGAATCATTTTATCGACGGCACGCGCCGCGTCGATCAGCTCGAGCTGGATAAGCTCGTCGGAAAATGCCGGGTTATTGGGATCGATGACCGTGTAACGGCAATTGAGCCGCAGCATTTGGGTGATCTCGCAAACGCCGAACGTATTCTGTTCAAAACGCGAAATTCCGCTTTCTGGAATGAGCCGGAAAAAGGTTTTCGGACAGATTTTACATACATCTCACCAGCAGCGGCGAAAGTTCTCGCCGAAAGCAACATAAAACTCGTCGGCATCGATTATCTTTCGGTCGAGCAATTCGGCTCGACCGATTTCAAGACGCACATCACGCTGCTGGAAAAAGAGATCGTAATACTGGAAGGCGTCGATCTGCGAGAAGTTCAGCCCGGCGATTACGAACTGATTTGCCTGCCGCTGAAATATATCGGCGGGGCGGGTGACGGAGCCCCAGCGAGAACAATTCTGCGTGATCTGAATTCATAGGTATGAACGTCAATGAAAAAGATTATCGTAAAAAAGTTTACGATGTCGTTAGTGAAATTCCGGCGGGTAGGGTCATGACTTATGGCCAGATCGCAATCGTACTTGGCGAAGGATATACGCCGCGAACGGTTGGATACGTGATGCACGCCGCCGAAACCGAAAACGTGCCTTGGCAGCGGGTGATAAATTCGCAGGGCGCTTGCTCGACCGGGAGAATGACGATCCCGATGAATTTGCAGCAGGAATTATTGGAAACCGAAGGAATTGTTTTTAACGAAAAAGGCCGCTGCGACCTACGTGTTTTTCAGTGGCATCCGGAAGGATTTGAGCCTGAGGAAGATATTCAGCCGAGCCTTTTGGGGTAAAACGGAACGCAGGCACCCTTGCCTGCAATGAGCGTTGCTTCATCGCGAAAAACCCTTTGGCGACGAATTTATTTAGCGACGACATGACCGCGTCGAAGACTCCGCGGGCAGGCAAGGTGTGCCTGCGTTCCTCACCTCCCCCATTTCAATTTATTTCTTAGAACATCAAAATAGTTGCGGTTCGGCGGCTGCACGAGATTGAAAGTAGTACGGCTTTTGCGAATTACGACCTTATCCTGGGCCTTCATTTGATAGCCGGTCTGGCCGTCGAGCGTAAGAACAACGCCTTCGTTTTCATCCTTTAATATCAGTTCGATCTGGGCGGTATCGGGGACGACGATCGGACGGTTGGTCAGTGTGAACGGGCAGATCGGCGTGAGGACTACGGCGTTCATCGACGGGTAGACGATAGGGCCGCCGGCGGAAAGGTTGTATGCCGTGGAGCCGGTCGGCGAGGAGACGATCAATCCGTCCGCTCGAAACGAATTAACGAACAGGCCGTTGAGATTCACGTCGATCTCGATGATCCGTGCCAAAGCGGATTTATTGATAACTACATCGTTTAGCACGCGGCCCTTTGCCAGCAATTCGCCGTCGCGCCAATGGTCGGCGTGAAGCATCACTCGGCGGTCGATCTCGTAGCGGCCTTCAAAAATAGCTTCGAGCGCGGGAAACATTTCCTCGATGCGAAACTCAGTCAGATAACCGAGGCTGCCGTAATTGATGCCGAGAACCAAAACCTCGTGATCGGCGATCAAGCGTGCGGTCGAGATCATCGTGCCGTCGCCGCCGAGAACCACTATAAGATCGGCCTCTGCATTGAACTGCTCCGTATCAACTGTATCGATGTCGCAGATCGCCGGGCCGATCCTGCCGCTGTCGGTGTGCGGTTTGCCGATCAGCGAAATGCCTCGTTTCTCCAGCCATTCCGCCAGCTCGCACGCCGTCGCCCAGGCTTCGGCATGGTTGGGCTTCACGATTACCCCGACTGTTTTTATCTGCTTTGCTGTCATAAAACCGGACTGTTGCCCGTTACTGATTAAACAACAAAAAAGGCTGAAACACGACCGGTAGGGAATGTGTTTTCGAATGAGGAATGCGGAATGATGAATGCTGAAATGAAAAACACACTCCCTACCGGTCGTGTTTCTGCCTGCAAATTTCCCGATGGTTCTTGCATCTGAGTTTTAGGATATTGCGGCATTTAACGACATAATTCCCAATCAACATTGGCGCAAACGCTCTTTTTTGCTAAAATCGCAGTTTGTCCATGCTGTCGGTAATTTCAAATTTACAGGTATTAAAAGATGTTAAAGTTTTTCACTCGTCTGGAGAAAACGCGTAATTTCGTGATTCTCATTTTTGCGGTATTCATGGTGGCCAGCCTTGTGTTTTTCTATGCTCCGGCCGCGAGTAATCTTGGTTCGGATCTCGCCCGAAGCACTGAAACCGCTGCGAGCGTCTCAGGCGAAGAGATCACTGTCGGCGAACTGTTCAGGCAGAAGGAAAGCTACAGCCGGTTTAGCCAGGGAAGGCCATACCCGGCCAAGCTCCTGCTGAATGGAATGATCGGCAGCCGCATCACGCGCGTTGAGGCGGAACGCCTCGGGCTTACGGCATCGGACGCCGAAGTCGCGGCGGCGATCCGCGAACAATTCAAACCGGTTGACGGCAAACCGTTCGATCAAAAGGTATATGAGCAGAACGTCATCGACCAGACGGGCAGCGTTTCCGCATTTGAGGAAGGCATCCGCGACGATCTAAGCGCCAGAAAGCTGCAGGCGTTCATCTCATCCGGTGTCAGCGTTTCCGAAGAGGAAATGCTGAAGGATTTCCAGCGTAAAAATTCGAAGTTCGATCTGTCGTATGTCGCGGTAAACAGCACGGAACTTGCTCAAAGCATCACACCGACCGATCAGGAATTGAAGGATCATTTCGAGAAAAACAAGGACGCTTACTTCATCAGCGTTCCGCAAAAGAAGATCCGTTACGTTTTCGTCAATACCTCGAAGATCGGTGAAAAACTTCAAATTCCGGAAGCTGATCTGCGGGCGGAATATGACAAATTGCCTGCGGACAAGAAAATATCGGGTGTTCTCGGCCAGGAGATCGTCCTGCGTGTCGCCAAACCGGAATTCGACGGGCAGGTGCTTGAGAAAGCGACCGAACTTGTTACGAGACTCGAGAAAGGCGGAGAGACGATCAGCGAAGAGGCGTTTGGCGAGCTTGCGAAAGGACAATCGGAGAATGCGGTCAGTGCCTCGAAAGGCGGTAATTTACCGGGCCCGGTTCGCGAGAATTTGAATAACCCGACCGATCCGTACCAGCGTCTTATCAAAATGAAACCCGGCGAGATCACCGAGCCGATAAACTATCAGAATCGATACTTCATTCTCCGCCGCGGAAACGATGTTCCAAAATCGTTTGAGGACGCGAAGAAGGAACTTGAGGTGAGCATGCGTAACCGCCGGGCCTACGGAGTCGCGGCCGAGCTGGCACAAAAGGTTACCGAATCGCTGCAGCAGACAAAAGACGTACAGAAAACGGCGGGAGAATTTGCCGCCCAGGCAAACATGAACGCGGCGGAAATGGTCCGCGAAACCGGATATGTAAAGCCGGGTGACAATGTTGAGAACGTCGGCACATCGCCCCAATTTGAAGAAGGCATCGCGGGACTCGAAAACCAGAATGACGTCGGCGAAAAGATCCCCGTGCAAAACGGCTTTGCGATACCGCTGCTCGTTGATAAAAAAGAACCGCGCAGCTCCGACTTCGACGAGGTAAAAGCACAGCTTGTCGAAGTCGTGAAAATGGAAAAGGCCCGCGGCCAGGTCGAAGATATTGCAAAACAGATCGCCGCCGGTTCGACGTCGGCTGCAACTTTGGCGTCAGTTGCTGTAAGTAAAAGCCTCAAGGCGGAAGACGCAAAAAGCTTTATTCTGGGTTCACCACTCGGACAGGGCCCGTCGGCGACGACCAGCGAAGCTTTGGAGGATGCGATATACGCAATGAAGGAAGGCGAGGTAACGAAAACGCCGATACAGATCGGTGACAGCTGGTACATCGTCGCCGTCAACAAACGCGAAGAAGCGAACATGGACGAGTTTGCAAAACAGCGAAGCACGCTGATGGACCAGATGCTCCAGCGTAAACGTGGCGAAGTATTTACGGATTATCTCGCGGCGACCCGTCAAAAGATGGAAGCGGCGGGCGACATTAAAATATTCAACGAAGCCGTCGCCAAACTCGACGATGCGGCATTGCCGTTCGGAGCTCCCGGCCAGCCATAAAATTGCGACATGGTGATTATGCGACGCGGTGACGCAGGGAAATTCCTGGTCACCGCGTCCCTTTTTTTCACATCGTCTCCGTGTCACTGATCCTTACCACCAACCCAGCACCTTCCACCAGATCACGCCGACCGTCGACCAGATGATTATATTCAGGATCGAAGCGATAAGGCCGATGGTCCACCAGGTCTTTTGCTTGACGTAGCCTGTGCCGAAATAAACGGGCGCCGGTGTCGTTCCGTAATGCGTGAGTCCCGCGCTTAAATTCGAGAAATAGGTCAGCAGAAGAACCGTTAGACCCGCCGGTGCTCCGATCCCGACGGTGACCGCGAGAAACGGAATGAACATCGCCGTAACATGGGCCGTGATACTGGCGAATCCATAATGGGAATAAAAATACACGAGGGCAAGAACGGTCAGTGCGCCCATCCAGCTCCAGCCGTTTGTGACACCGGCGATGTTTTCGGCGAAAAGTTGCGGCAAATTAGATTCACCCAATGCCGTAGCCATCATTACCAATCCGCCGTACCAGATAAATACTTCCCAGGCATGTGTTTCATCGATCAGATCCCGCCAAGCCAATACACCCGAAACGAGTAGAATGGAGATACCAAACAACGCTATAACCGTCGCGTCGATCCCATGCAGCTTTGCCGTTATCCAAAGAATGACTACGAAGACAAAAACCACGAGAAGTATTTTTTCGTGCTTCGTCAGCGGCCCGAGTTTCTTCAGTTCGTCATCAGCAAATTTTACGGCGTTCGGCGTTTCCTTTATTTCCGGAGGGAAGAAACGATAGATCATTAGAGGAATCACCGTTAGCGAAACGAGCGAAGGTACGATGGCGCTGATAAACCAGATCGAATAATTCAAATCGATGTTCGCCTGCTTGGCGGCGAATCCGGCAATAATCACGTTCGACGCCTGTCCGGTCAGAAATGTCGCGCACAGTATCACCTCGCATTGATAAAGCATGCTCATCAGAAAAGTGCCGAGCCGCCCTTCGGTTCCGTCATCAGGGTGCGAATCGTATGTTTCCGTCACGCTCCGCGCTATCGGCAGAATGATCCCGCCGGAGCGCGCTCCCGTCGATGGTATAAACGAAGCGAGGATAAAATCGGTAAAAACCAGCGAATAACCGAGGCCGAGTGTTTTTCGTCCCATCAGCCGGACGAAGATCAATGCGATCCGGTGCCCCAAACCCGTCTTTATCATCGCCCGCGAAATAAAAAAAGCCGCCAGTACAAGCCAGACGAATTTATCTGCGTACCCGCTCAAAGCTTTTTCAATGGGTAACGCCTTAAAAAGCGCAACCGCGACGACCCCGAGCAAAACCATCGCGCTTCCCGTCAGAGGCTGTACTATTGAGCCAATGATCGTCGCAGCAAAGATCGCCAGTAGCGTCCACGCCTCATACGTGACGCTGTCTGGCCGCGGCAGCACGAAGATCAAAACGCCGCTTCCCAGAACGATCAGCCATTTCACGAGAATGCTGGGTTTCTTTTCTTCCATAAAAAAAAGCGGACGGCCATAAACCACCCACTTTTCGATTATCGATTCCTCATGAAATTATTCGCCCAGATATGCTTCCTTCACTCTTGGGTCCTGAGCAACTTCTTTGGAAATACCTTCCATAACGATGCGGCCGGTTTCGAGGACGTATGCCCTATCGGAATGGTGCAGAGCGGCGTTGGCGTTTTGCTCGACCAGAAGGATCGTCGTGCCCTCACCTTTGATCTCATCAATTGCTTCGAAGATCGCATGGACGACGAGCGGGGCAAGACCGAGCGACGGCTCGTCCAAAAGCAATAATCGCGGACGAGACATTAGGGCACGTGCCATCGCAAGCATCTGCTGTTCACCGCCGGAAAGGGTTCCGGCCTTTTGCTGTTCACGTTCTTTTAATCGAGGGAAAAGAGTGAATCCGCGTTCCATGTCGTCAGCAATTCCTTTTTTGTCCTTTCTAATAAACGCGCCCATTTCGAGATTTTCGCGGACGCTAAGATTGGCGAAAACGCCGCGGCCTTCGGGCGACATCGCGATTCCCATCGGCACCAGCTTATGTGTCGGCATCCCGCTGATCTGTTTGCCTTCGTACATCACGCGGCCTTCCTTCGGTTCTAGCAGGCCGGTGATCGTGCGAAGCGTGGTTGTTTTCCCGGCACCGTTTGCGCCGATCAATGTTACGACCTCGCCTTGCTCAACATGGAGCGTAATGCCGGTCAACGCTTCGATTGCTCCATAATTAACTGAGACATTTTCTAAAGACAACATAAATTTGAAATTAAGGAAAAAGAGGTTTCACGCAAAGCCGCAAAGGAACGCAAAGCTGAAAGTTAAATTATTGTTTGCAAAATTCTTCTTAACAGGTAAAACCGCTTTTTCCAACTTTTTTCTTCCTTGGCGTTCTTTGCGGCTCTGCGTGAAACTTCTTAATCCCCCAAATAGGCCTCAATGACCTTCGGATCATTCTTGATATCCTGTGGCAGGCCGAGGGCGATGGATTTGCCGTAATCGACGACCTGAATACGGTCGCAGACGCCCATCACGACACGCATGTTGTGTTCGACAAGCACGATAGTCAGATTAAATTTGTCACGGACCTCTTTTATCAGGCCCGTTAAGTCTTCCTGTTCAGACGGATTCATGCCGGCCGCCGGCTCGTCCAGTAAAAGCAATTGCGGCCGCGTCGCCAAAGCCCGGACTATTTCCAATCGCCGTTGATTACCGTACGGAAGCGAAGTGCCGCCTTCGTCTTTGTACTTTTCCAGGTCGAAGATCGTGAGCAGTTCGAGGGCGAAATCGCGATGTTCTTTTTCGTCTTTGAAATATCGAGGGAGACGAAAAACCGCATCGGTCAAATTCTGTTTCGCGTGCCGGTGGCAAGCCGTGATGACATTTTCCAGCACGCTCATGCTCGGAAAAAGCCGAATGTTCTGGAACGTACGGGAAACACCAAGGCGCGATATTTGATATGGTTTGAGGCCGTTGACACGAGTCCCGCCGATACGAATATCTCCCGATGTCGGCTCGTAAACGCCGGTCAGCAAATTGAAGATCGTCGTTTTTCCGGCCCCGTTCGGCCCGATCAGGCCGTAGATCTCGCCTTGATGAACGTCCATCGTCAGCTCGTTCACCGCCGTCAGGCCGCCGAATTTGATCGTCGCCTTATCGGTTTGCAGGATGTGATTTCCGTTCTCAGCCATTTACTTCAGGCCTCCAGTGTTCTTGTCGGCACGCCGGAAACGCTTCAAAAATGTCCCGAGCTCGGTCGTTCCCAATATTCCCTGCGGACGTATTATCATCGTAAGAATCAGGATCAACGCAAAAATTACAAGCCGCAGATCGGCGAATCTAAGCGTCGTCGCACCGATTTGAATGTCCGGCAAATACCGCAAAACTTCAGGCAAAAGCGTAACGATGATCGCACCCAAAATTGCACCGGTCATGGAGCCCATTCCGCCGATCACGATCATGATAATGATCTCGAATGAACGGATGAATTGAAAATCGTTGGTATGCAGGAATTTGTTGTAATGAGCAAAAAGCACGCCCGCGACACCCGCGAACGCCGAGCCGATGGCAAACGACATTACTTTATAACGTGTCGTATTCACGCCCATCGCTTCAGCGGCAAGCTCATCCTCACGGATCGAAACCAAAGCCCTTCCGGTGTCGGATTTCACGATATTATGTATGACCACGATCGTAATAACAGCGAAAACGCCGACCCAAAGAAAATTTGCGTAGCCGGGAACCTGATATCCCGTCGCGCCGCCGACGGCATCGATGTTGAGAATTACGATACGGATGATCTCAGCAAAACCAAGCGTAACAATAGCAAGATAATCGCCTTTCAGCCGCAAACTCGGGATACCGACGATAAGTCCCATCATCGCGGCGACAATTGCTCCGATGGCCACGGCAATTATTAAAACAACGCTCGATGCACCGGTTTCGCCCAAAAAAGATAGTGAATTTACCAGCCCTTCGCCATAAGTATTCGAGAAATAAGCCGACGCATATGCGCCGACCGCCATAAATCCGGCGTGCCCGATCGAAAATTGGCCCGTGAACCCGTTGATCAAATTGAGCGACGTTGCAAGAATTATGTTGATGCCGATGAAAACGAGCAGGCGTCCCTGGTAATCGTTCATTCCGATACCAAAAAATCCCGTGCTGCTGATCATCGCATTCAGGACATACATCAGCCCGATAACGACGATTCCGATAATTAAGCTTTTAACCCAAGACATAAACAGTGGTCAGTGGTCGACTAAATATTAAACTTTCTCTTGGACGTTCGATCCGAGTAGCCCGGCTGGACGTACCAGGAGAACTATGATCAAAATCGCGAAGGCAACTGCGTCGCGGTATGTTGACGGTATTCCGACATAGCTTCCGTAACCCACGACTAAGGTTTCTGCGGCGCCGATAAGGAGGCCGCCGAGGACCGCACCCGGTATATTTCCAATCCCCCCTAAAACAGCGGCAACGAACGCTTTCAGGCCCGTCATTATTCCCATGAGCGGGTCGATCTTCGGATTGTACTGCGCCGTCAAAACACCGCCAGCAGCAGCTAAGGCCGAGCCGAGAGCAAATGTGAAAGCAATGACGAAATTCGTGTTTATGCCCATCAGCTTTGCCGATGTAATATTGAATGAAACTGCGCGCATCGCCTTTCCGATCTTGGTTTTATAGATGATCCATTGCAGAAGGC
>JACMMN010000205.1 GCA_014379075.1 Pyrinomonadaceae bacterium
AAAAACTATCAGAAATACGGTTCGGATGTGATAATCCTGGACGACGATACCGAGCCGGTTCCGGAAGAAAAACCGTAACAATGAAAAATGGAAAGCGGAAAATGATAAATGGAGGTGTAAATCCGGCATTTTCAGTTTTCCGTTTTACATTTTACCTTGCTCTCCTTATCCTTTCTTCAAACGCATTGGCCCAGAATGCGCCGCCGAAGGAAGAAGATAAACGCGAGGCTCACTTGGTCGAACTAATCACTCTCGATAACACAATAAAACTCGATATCCGCTACGCCACCGATAATAATTTTGTCGGCCGTATCGTTTACCCCGAAGCCCGGGCCTTTTTGCAGAAACCGGCAGCGAAAGCCGTACTTAAAGTTCATAAGAAGCTGAAAAAGCAGGGGCTCGGCCTCGTGATCTACGACGGCTATCGTCCGTGGGCGATAACGAAACTATTTTGGGAAGTGACGCCGGAAGATAAGCGCAAGTTCGTCGCAAATCCGGAAAAGGGGTCAAAACACAACCGGGGATGCGCGGTGGACCTGGGCATTTACGACTTGAAAACGGGCGAGGCGATACCTATGCCGTCGGACTTCGACGAATTCACCGAACGGGCGTCGCCGGATTATATCGGCGCGACGGAAACCGAACGCGCAAACCGCGACCTGCTCCGCAAACTGATGGAAAAAGAAGGATTTATCGTAAACGCCAACGAATGGTGGCACTTCGATCATAAAAACTGGGAAGACTACGCCATCTACGACATATCTTTCAGCGAAGCCGGTAAGTAGGACGACGGAACGCGAACATCCTTGTCTGCGATGTTTTGCGGACAATGATGTCCGCGTTCCGATATTATTCGGCCGGTGCAGCCGCCTTCGGCGCTTCCTTGGCTTTATTCGCCTCGATCTGTAGATTGATCTTCACCTCATCAGAAAGCACCGCGGTCCCGTTCGGCATGTTAGAGCCGTAATTTACGCCGTAATCGCGCCGGTTTATTGTTGTTTCCCCGGTAATTCCCATCTTGCCGCCGCTTCGCTGATCGGCCGGTAAAAATCCTGTCACATTGAACGGAAAAGAGATCGATTTCGTCACGCCCTTCATCGTAAAGTCGCCGGTGACCATCCAGCCATTTCCCTTCTTTTCTACTTTTGTGCTCTTGAACGTGATCTCGGGGTATTTTTCGACTTCAAAAAAATCCGCGGTGCGCAGGTGTGTGTCCCGGCCTGAGACGCCTGTATCGACGCTCGTGGCTTTGGCGGCAAATTCGACCGTCGATCTCGTCACATCTTTGGCGTCGTAATTCACGGAGCCGGTGAAATCGCGGAAAAAGCCCGGGACCTCGATCAGGCCCATGTGTTTGACCTTAAAACCGATAAAACTATGGGCTTTATCAAAACTGTAGGTTCCGGGATCGCCGGTCTGCACCGCTCCGCCGGCGGCGAATTTTTCGCCGAGCGACATATTAAAAGCTTCCGTTCCGGAACCGGAAAGAATAAAAAGCGACGAAAATGCGAATGCTGCTAGCAAAAAAACTCGTTTCATTTGAATTTCTCCTTTTCTGATTCCGCCAGAATTTGCGGGCGGCCATTTTGTAATATCTAGATAGAATTATGCGACAAAAATCGTTGGATGCAAATCCACGCAAAATCGTTATTCAAATTAAAATAAAAATATCGACCATGGCGATCCAATTAACGCAGAAATTCCGCGTTCATAGACGGGAGAATTGTATATGAAAATCGCCTTTTTGCCTGTCATATTTTTCCTTTTCGGTTCCATAGACGCGGCCGTGGTGAGGCATCCACTGAGCTTCGCCTAGGCGAAACCGTCGTTAAAGTCCACGTTCATGAGAACCCGGGAAGCAATATTACATTCATCGCGCCTCATCATAACGAGCGGACGGGGCTGCGTATCGCCAAGGAATTTATCGCGTCGCACGGCGGACGGCTCGTGGAGATCGAGTCTTTCGATGCCCGCGGAAATCCGGCAAGATATATAAAATTCGTTCAGAACGGGAAAACATTCAGCCTCGATCCGAACCGCATCTTTACCGAAAACGGGCGAAACTGCGGCACTTCTGTGGAGATCAGCGAGGCGGTCAGAGGGTTTGCCGGCCAGCTTCTGGCTATGATCCTTGCGCCTGACGGAAGAACGCTTCGCAGCGGCGAGCGGTTTCTAGTCGCCGTTCATAACAACACTGACGTGAGCGGTAAAGCTGCCCACGCAAAGGCAGGTGATCTTACAGCCTCCGCATTTGTTAAATTGTCAGGCTCGTCACACGGCAGTTTCCACGATCAGGCCGACGGGGCGTATCTCTCGAACCTTGAAGACGACCCGGACAATTTTATTTTTGTTTCGACTATATCGAACGTCGGTTTTTTCGCCGAGAAAGGTTTCAACGTCGTCGTGCAGAAACCGGCCGCTGAGCTCCATTCAACGAGATGCAGCGTCGATGATGGCTCGCTGTCGGTATTCTCCGCACAAAATGCGATTCCCTATATTTGTCTCGAAGCAGACGCTGTAAACGGAGCTTTTCGCCAACGAAA
>JACMMN010000206.1 GCA_014379075.1 Pyrinomonadaceae bacterium
GGCTTCGATGCAGGTCGGGATCTACGAACTTGGCGGTAATTCCGTAATACTTGAGCCCGGCGGGACGTCGTGGACGCTCGAACATCGTGATGGCGTTGTCATGGACGGCGGCAAGACCGAGCATTTAAAGGAGTTTGTTCGAGTGCTGGAAAGATACGTTTCGGCGATCGGCGTTCGGACATTTGCCGAGTTGGAAGATTGGGAATTGGAACGCACAGATCCGATTCTAAGCGCCTTTGCGAAGTATTCGAGTAAACCCATCATAAATCTCGAATCCGCGATGCATCACCCGTGCCAATCGATGGCGGATATGATGACGATCCGCGAGCGGTTTGGCGCGGAAAAAAAGAAAGTTTTGCTCACTTGGGCGTGGCATCCGAAACCGCTGCCGATGGCTGTGCCGAACAGTTTTGCCCTTGCGGCAGCACAATTTGGCCATGACATAACTATCGCTCACCCGAAAGGTTATGAACTGGACCGCGACTTGATGCGCGAGATCGAAGATCATTCAAAAGAAAGCGGCGGAAGTCTCGAAATAACGAACGGCGTGGACTCGGCTTTTGAAAATGTTGAGGTCGTCTATGCCAAAAGCTGGGGAAGCTCGCGTTATTACGGCAATCTGGACGAAGAAATCACCGACCGGGCAAAATACCGTGAAAAGTGGATCGTTGATGAACCGAAAATGTCACGAACGAACGATGCGATCTTTATGCACTGCCTCCCGGTACGCAGAAATCTGATCGTTACAGATTCTGTCATCGATTCGCCGAATTCGGTAGTAATCGATCAGGCAGAAAACCGGCTCCACATTCAAAAAGCGATAATGTCTAAATTGATCAAATGAAGATAGAAAACATCGATCTGCTGCGCGAATCGCTGCCGTACATTCAGCGGTTCAAGGGCAAAACGTTCGTCGTCAAATTCTCGGGCAAGGTCACGGAAGACCGTGAAAATCTGGCATCGCTCGCCGAGGAGCTCGCGCTTATGCACCAGGTCGGCATCCGTGTTTGCGTTGTCCACGGCGGCGGCAAGCAGCTAACAGAACTGGCGAAAAAACTCGGCGTCGTGCAAACCGTGATCGAAGGCAGGCGCGTGACCGATGACGACACGCTCGATCTGGCGAAAATGATATTTCGCGGAAAGATAAATACTGAGATCCTGGCGGAGCTTAGGCGTCGTGGTATTGAAGCTGTAGGGCTTTCGGGCGTCGATGGAGGTGTGGTTAAGGCTGTACGGCGTCCGCCGCGGGAGATAATCGATAAGGAAACAGGTACCGCTTCGACCGTCGATTACGGCCACGTCGGCGATATCGCGGACGTGGATGTGCGCCTTATCGATCTACTGCTTGAAAATGGTTATATGCCCGTCATTTCGTCGCTCGGGGCGGATGACGACGGGAAGATCTACAACATCAATGCCGATACCATAGCCGCCGAGATAGCTGTCTGTTTGAGTGCCGAAAAGCTTATTCTTCTTTCTGATGTCAACGGGATCTATCTAAATGAAAATGACGAAGCGACCAAGCTTTCCCGCGTTACGACAACAGACGCCAGGCATTTGATCGATTCGGGCCGTGCAACCGGCGGGATGATACCAAAATTGGAGAATCTCATCGCCCTCCTTGGACGCGGCGTGAGATCGGCGCATATAATCAGCGGCAATAAGCGCAACGCCCTGTTGTCCGAGGTGTTCACTAACGAAGGCACCGGAACGATGATCGTCGCCGAATAAACAAAAAAGACAGGCGTTGAACCTGTCTTTTCCAGTTTAGATGGTGCCGAGGGCGGGACTCGAACCCGCACGGATTACTCCACACGCCCCTCAAACGTGCGCGGCTACCAATTACGCCACCTCGGCAATATTAAATTAAAAAAGAACTATTTATTCGCGGGAGCAGCGTTTGTATTAGCCTCAAACGCTTCCGTCGCCGGGGTTTCGATCAACGCGCTGTTTGTGTTCGTGTCCGGCGTATTCGCGCTTGCGTTGGCATCGGCGTTCGAATTGGTAACGGCTGGCACCTCAGAAGGAGCATCGCCCGGCGTTTCCGCTGACGTACTTTGAAGCACCGATACATTACCGCTAAGCGCAGGCATGGAAATCAGCAAAGCCGACACCATAAATACGGCCGCTGCTCCGATAGTTATTCTCGAAAGTACAGAAGCTGAACCTCGGGGTGCAAATGCCGAACTGGAAACGTTGCTGGTGAACAAAGCTCCTGCATCCGTCTTACCCGGCTGTAATAAAACAGCACCGATCAAGGTGATGCATGCCGCAAAAAATAGAAAGTATAAGATATAGATCAACTGTTTATAACCTCTTTAGTTCAGAGTGAACGCTTCAGCGTGTTAAAGCTTGAACTCCGAACTATTTGTAATTCACTATCCGTGCAAAGCTTTCAGCCTCCAGGCTCGCTCCGCCGACCAAAGCTCCGTCCACGTCTTCCTGCGACATCAAAACCGCGATATTATCCGGTTTTACCGACCCGCCGTAAAGGATTCGCGTGTTGTCCGCGACCTCTTTTCCGTGCGTTTCGGCCAATGTCCGGCGAATGTGGCCGTGCATTTCTTGAGCCTGTTCAGGCGTGGCGGTTTTACCCGTTCCGATCGCCCAGACAGGCTCGTAAGCGATAATGATACTTTCCATGTCCGCAACTGTCAAACCATCCAGGCCGCTTACAAGTTGCCCTTTCACTACATTTTCGGCACTTCCGGCTTCCCTTTCGGCAAGCATTTCGCCGACGCAGACGATCGCAGTCAACCCGGCCGCAAGAGCGGCTTTCGTCTTGCGGTTCACCGATCCATGCGTCTCGCGATAAAACTGCCGCCGCTCCGAATGCCCGATGATGACCTGAGAACAGCCTGAATCTTTCAGCATTTCAGCCGATATTTCCCCGGTGTGGGCGCCAAATGACACCTCGGTCGAACAATTCTGCGCTGCGACCTTGATATTCGAGCCTTCAAGCCGGTCAGCAACCGTTTTTAAGGCCGTAAAGACCGGAGCGATGACAATCTCGCAATGGTTCGCGTTCGCAACCAACGGCTTCAACGCCAACGCCGTATCAACCGCTTCGCCGAGCAGTTTATACATTTTCCAATTTCCGGCAATTACAGGTTTTCTCATCGTTTGATCTAAATTCGAATTATTGTGTCCATATCGGCGAAATTTCTTTCGCGGGCCTTTAGGCTTTTACCACCGGCATCAAAGGTCGATTGGTTCCCGTCGATCGTGAACATCAGATCGCTTCCCTCTTCCGTCGTCCGTCTCACCATACCGATATGGCCTTTGTTCATGACATAAATATCACCGGGAAGCAAAGGAAATTCCATTACGACAGTATCAAAATTAGCGTAAGCCCAGTTAATAACACTCGACCCTTTCCAAAACGTGGTGTTACCCCAAGGCACGGTTTTGCCGCATCGATTGGCTGCCTCTTTAAAAACATAGTTGACAAACATTCCGCACCAGTTGAGCCCTTGATCCAACGGAGCAAACGCCCGCTTCAAATACTTATCGATATGCGTGCCGCGGTTCGGGCCGGTATCTTCAACTACCTTTTTTCCAACTTCTTCCAAAGCTATTTCAACCGCCATTTTCCTAACATCATTATAAAAATCAGACATAATCACTAACCTCCGATAAAGATTATGACGATGTTATCGGTTCAATTTGCGAATGAAACTTTTATATTAGATGTCATCCAACGCGGCCACGCCAGGCAGTTCGTCACCGGCTAAAAACTCCAGCGTTGCGCCGCCACCGGTTGAGATGTGCGATATTTTATCATCGAGCCCTGCTTGATTTACGGCCGAGACGGAATCGCCGCCACCGACTATCGATGTTGCTCCTTTTTCCGTGGCTTCCGCGACGGCCTGGGCTATGGCGACGGTGCCTTCGTCAAACGGTTTTTCTTCGAACATCCCAATTGGGCCGTTCCAGACGATCGTTTTTGCCCCTTCCAGGGCCTGTTTGAATATCTCGATCGTCTCCGGCCCTATATCCAGACCGACGAGTCCCGCATTTGTGAATGCGATCGGAATAACCTTCGCCGAATTCAGCGGATCGTACGAATCGACGACTCTGTGGTCGGTAGGCAGGAGCAGTTCGACACCGGCCGCGTCCGCCATCTCGACGATCTCCAGAGCCTTCGGCATCATGTCGTCCTCGACCAGAGATTTTCCGATCGTAAAACCCTGGGCCTTGAAAAATGTATAAGCCATCGCCCCGCCGATCAGCAATTTATCGACCTTTCGTTCGATCAGCGATTCGATCACCGGAATTTTGTCCGAAACCTTTGCTCCTCCGAGGATCGCGATAAACGGACGTTCCGGTTCGTGCAGGGCCTTGCCTAGAAAGTTAAGCTCCTTTTCCATCAGCAGCCCGGCAACGCAGTCATCGACGAAATGCGTGATCCCTTCGGTCGAAGCGTGTGCCCGGTGAGCGGTGCCAAATGCGTCGTTTACGTAAACATCGCATAGTTCTGCTAATTGCTTTGCAAAAACTTCATCATTACTTTCTTCACCGGGATAAAAACGCAGATTTTCTATTACCATTACCTCACCGTCCTGGATACTGTTGACATACGCAGGTAAGGTATCACCACCAACCGGCCATTCTTCAAAAACGACAATTTTAGCTAGTAATTCGCCTAAAAGCAGGGCCACATCTCTCAAGGAATATTTGTCCTCATCATACGGCATTCCTTTCTCGTCAGCTTTCTTTTTATCTTTCAGAGGACGGCCGAGATGCGACGCAAGAATGACCTTTGCGCCCTGCCCGATCGCATATTCAATTGTCGGCAAAGCCCCGCGTATCCGCGTGTCGTCTTCGATCTCGCCGCTTTTGATCGGCACGTTAAAATCAACGCGGATGAAGACTCGTTTTCCTTTGATGTCGATGTCTTTAATTGTTTTCTTATTCATACTGGAACGCAGGCAGCCTGCCTGCAATGA
>JACMMN010000207.1 GCA_014379075.1 Pyrinomonadaceae bacterium
AGCCAGCGAACTTCGGAAGTATTTATCCTTTTGATAGTTGGAGGTCATGTTATGCTTAACGGGTTATTGGCAATTGTCAGTCTGGTATTGACGGCTGGTTCTTTTTATTTCTACACGACCAGCAATGATAACAAAATGTATTTCGGCGCCGCGATCGTCTTTTTGATCTTGACGCTGGTTTTTGGCGGCCTTTTCCTTTCAGGAAGAATGAATAAAACCGAAGATATTCATATTACCGAATAAGTTCGGCGGCCGGCCGACCAAAAGTCGACGGCTAGAAAAGGGTTGGATTGCCTTTTTCCTTCGTCGCCAATTCTCAAAACCGAAGCGGGCAGTTTAGCCATTTCCGGCGATACTGCCCGTTTTTGCGTCGCCGGGTTGCTATTAGGTGAAATCTCTTGCGGAATAGGATATAATGTTGACTTAAATGTAAGGATTAATAAAACCAAACATTTTGCCTTAAGAAACGAGATTTTAAGAAATGCCGAAAATTGCCGATATACAAGAAACGCCGAATCCGAATGCAGTTAAATTCATACTGAAGGAACCGGTATCGCACGGGACCTCCCATTCGTTCAAGACAGCGGAAGATGCGAACAATGATCCGTTGGCAAGATCCTTGTTCGAGATCGGCGAGGTGGTCTCCGTCTTTTACATGGACAAGATGATCACGGTGGAAAAGACCGATGATGCCGAATGGGATGAGATCCTCCCGACGCTGGCAGTTCCTATCCGGGCGGCGGAAACCGTGAAATCTTCCAACGGGAACGGAAAGGCGGCGGCCGCGGCGGTCGGGGGAGCAATAGCGGCGGCGGCAAATGACGACCCGAAGATCGGCCAGATCAACGCACTGCTCGATGAAAAGATCCGGCCGTATCTGGCCAGCGACGGTGGATGGCTTGAGGTTGTCAGCTTGGAAGATTCGAAGCTGACCATCCGGTATGAAGGAGCCTGCGGGAGTTGTCCGAGCTCGCTTACCGGAACACTGATGGCGATCGAAAACATGATCAAGGAAGAGATCGATCCGGAAATCGAGGTCGTGACGGCTTAGAAAATCGGTCAAGTTGAATACTTTTCTTTGCCGTTTAGCAAGTATTTCTTGACATCAAACGGCAAAATTCGTCATACTTTCAACGGTGGCGATTTATGTAAATTGTCATTTCGCCCTCAGAGCTGTACATTCTACTCAAAACCGCCAGACCTAATTCATCCCTTAACTTAGTGTATTTTCAAAGATTGGAGGAGAAACCGTAGTGAATAGTGAAGAACTCGAGCGCAGCCTCAGAACCGAATTCGAGAGTTATCTCAAGGGCGTAACCGCCGGAATGCGGCAGGACGTTTCCGATTTTCAAAAGAATTTCGAAGCTGAATTTGAAAAGCACAAAGCCCAACTCGACGAGGCCTTCCGCGCCCTTTCGGCACGTTTCGAATCCGACAATCAATTTGATCAGGCCTTTGTAGGCTCGGTCGTCGAGCATCTCAGGCTCGCACGCGACGAAGGAGCCGAGATAGCCGCAACCGCGTTCGGCGAGGCGGAAAAGCTGGCGGATGAAACCGCTCCGGCCGCCAAATTTGACCAGATGCGCGACGCGATAGACGAGATCAGCCGGAAGACGACACAATCTGAGATATTGACCTCGCTCGTCAATCATGCAGCGAATTTTACTCCGCGCGGAGCGTTTTTCATCGTTAAGAACGACCGTTTTGTAGGCTGGAGAGTTTTCGGCAAGGAAGGAAATGCCGACGACGCGGCAGTACGCGAAATTCAATTTCCTATTTCGTCCGACACAATTCTGGCAGATGCGATCAGTTCGCTGTCGATAAAGGAAAGTTCACACGGCGGCCATGCGGAAGACCCGTTATTTCTCGAACCGCTCAATTTTTCCAGGCCAGACAGGATGTACGCTATCCCGTTGACGGCACGCGGCCGCGGCGTCGCTGTTTTGTATGCCGATTACGGTGCCGAAGGCGTAAGCCTGAACGCGGAAGCCCTCGAAACCCTGGTTCGGGTGGCCGGCCTGACCGTCGAATTACTTGCGGCTTCGCAAACGGCTGCGGTACAACAAGAAGCCAGTGAAACTCCGGCATCCTTTGTACCTGCCGAAAGCGAATCTGCATATTCATACGAAGCACCTGCTGAGGATGCTTACGAGGAGCCGGCGAGAGAGGAGGAAATCACTCCCGAATATGCAGATCTACCCGTTGCAGCCGAGCATGAAGAGATACCGGAAATAGCCGCGGAACCTGAAGAGACGTACGAGGTCGAGTCGTTCGACCGGGAAGAGAATCTGGAACCGGAAGCCGAACCTGTCCAGCTTGATACCGTTGAGGAATATCAGGGCGAGGTTTCGTACGATGCTCCCGTTGCCGCGGACAGTTACTTGCCGGAACCGATCGAAGAAGAAGATTCATCGGCATTCGCTTTTGTGGAAACTGACGAGCTTGAAAAAACCAGTTCGGTGGAAACCGGTTCCATAGAAACCGTCAGCTATTTCGAGCAGGTTGAAGACCCTGTCGAAGAATCCGTAATGGAAGAAACGGCTGCGGTGGAAGAGATCAGTTATTTCGAAACTGAAACCGAACCCGAAGTTGTCGAGCCAGCCATTGCTGCATCTGCCGAAGAACCCGAGTTTGTTTCCGCCGATTCTTTTGAGACCGCACAAAATGTCGAGGTAGAACCGGGCTACGCTGTGCCGGTTGAAGGAACCAACGGCTATAGCAATGGAAGCACACCGGCGGCGGTTGTCGAGCCGGTGGTGGAAGTCGCCGCCGCTCAGCAGGCAAAAAGCCGTTTTAGCGACCGCAATATGGACCTGCCCATCGAAGTTCCCGAGGATGAAAGGCGTCTGCACAACGACGCCCGCCGTTTTGCTCGATTGCTGGTGTCGGAGATAAAACTTTATAATGAGCAAAAGGTGACCGAAGGCCGCGAATCCGCCGATCTCTACGACCGCCTGCGCGACGCCATCGACCGCTCACGCGATATGTACAGCAAACGCGTCCAGCCGCCCGTAGCGTCGAAGTTCGATTATTTCCACTACGAACTTGTCAACTCGCTTGCCGAAGGCGATGACACGAAACTGGGCGAAAATTATCCGGGTGTGCAGGCTTAGTTTAGTGATTTACAATAACAAAGAAGGCGGCTCCGGCCGCTTTTTTTGTACTGGTAAGTCCACTACTGATCTTTCTGCGTCCGTTCGGAATCGAGGACGGGCCGTGTAGGTGACGGATTGTCGGGCGATGTGTGGGCGTGGGTGATCTTCCAGTCTTTTCCGGTCAATTTAAAAACCAGAGTCATTCTGCCGGAGGCGTTTTCTAGTTTTCCGTCGAATTCCTGGGTTTGTTTCCATTTGCATGAGACGTAGGCGGCGGTTTTGCCGAGCATTTCGACGCGGAGGCCGGTGATGTCGAGCGTGACGTTCTTTGTTTTTGTGTAAAGCGATTCGCGGTTGTCCTTCATCTGCTGCCAGCCGATGGTGGCCGAGCCATTGTTGTTGAAAAACAGGATGCGGTCGGTGTTTTCGTATAAGCTCATTACCTTTTCTGGGTCGACCTGTTTTATGCCCTCGACAAGGCGATCGAACGCGGCGCGCACGCCAGCGGCCGGATCGGCTTTTCCGGCGGCCGCCTTTTGGGCGAAGGCCGAGGCTGCGAAGATGGTGACGATAAATAATCCCAGTGTTAATTTCTTCATTTGATCGTTCCTGAAAAGGTTTCCTTTAGAAAGTTTATAACTTGTGAAGATGCGGTTGCAAGTTGTTCTGCGTTCACGCTTCAGCGTGCTTCTTCGTTAGCACAGAAGCACCCTGAAACGGGAACTCAGAACCAAGGAACAGACTATTTCGTTAGTAAATTTATCGGCATTACACCAAATCGTTCAAGGACCTTTATAAATATTTACATTTTGCGGCGTTTTCTTTACATACAAAGTTCCGTTTTTTCAGAGGTATGATTTTTGCTGTAAGGCGAGACACTGATTGAAGTTAAATATTTCAGTCCGCTCCTACCGGTATATAAAGCAAAAATTTAGGAGGGAAAGCTAATGCATTCCACAAGAAAGGTTCTATGGGCGTTGACGGTGTTGATGCCGCTCCTGATGGGCACGAGTGTGTTCGGTTTTGAAGTGGACGACGAAATTCCGGAAGTTACCGCACGCGTTGCGAGGATAAGTTTTATTCGCGGAAATGTGCAGATACGGCGTGAGGGAAGCCAGGACTGGGAGCGAGCCGTGCTGAACCTGCCGCTAGTCGAGGGTGACGAATTAACCACAGATGCTGACGGGCGGTTTGAAATTCAGTTCAACAGCTACAACCATCTCAGGGCAGCCGAGAATTCTTACCTGAAAATAGTCAATCTGAAGGACGAAGGTATCGCGGTGAGCCTGCCGGAAGGCAAACTGACATTGCGTATTACGGAGTTCGATAAGGACCGAACTTACTTTGAGATCGACGCGCCAAAAACTACGGTTGCCGTTCAGAGGGCCGGAGTTTACAGGGTAGATGCCGCGAAGGATACCGACGCACAGGTTCGCGTCGCCGTCACGGACGATGGCGAGGCGCGCGTCTATTCGGACAATTCCGGTTTTACGCTGAAGAATGGCCGCAGCGCCAAGATCGCCACCGAAGGAAGTTTCGCCGGAGAATGGGAAACGGATGACGCGTCGAGCTTCGCGGATGAATTTGACGGTTGGTCGCTCGATCGGGACGCAGCTATCGCGAAACTTCTAAAAGGCGCTCAGTATGACAAATATTATGACCGCGATATTTACGGCGCCGAAGACCTTAACGAATACGGTGATTGGGTCCATACACGCAAGTACGGATATGTTTGGAAGCCGTTTAGAAATGCTACGAGTCAATATACGGATTGGTCGCCTTACCGCTACGGGCAATGGCGCTGGGTTCCGCCGTACGGCTGGACGTGGGTCAATGACGAACCGTGGGGCTGGGCGACGTATCATCACGGCCGCTGGGTATACGACAACGGTTGGTATTGGACGCCTTACGGCCATTACCGCAATCGCCGAAGCTGGTGGCGCCCCGCTTTGGTCGTCATTTCGATCCTGAACAACAATATCTGCTGGTATCCGCTGCCTTACAGCTACGGATATTACAACTACAATTACGCCTATTATCGCAGGCGGCGCGGCCATCAATATCCGCCTCCCGCGGGCGGCGGATTGCCACCCGTTGCCGGTGTACGCCCGACGCCGACCAGGCTGCCGTTCGAAATACTTCCGGGACAGACTCAGAAAACAAATATCAACCAAATTGAAAAATTACCGAGAGAAGAGGTGCCTTCGACCGGTGTGATTTCAATTCCGGCCAGCGAATTCGGGCGAAGCAGGATCGGATTGTCTCCGTCTTCGGGAACCATTGCAAAAGACGTTCTGTCGAGAATGCCGGACGAGCGCCAGTCACCTCCTATCCTCCCGTCATACTCGGATCTTAACGGCAGGATCAGCAAGGAAATACGGTCTGAGCGGCAGGCTGCCAGGGTCGACAACTTAACCGCGACCGGAGCGGCGAAGCGTGATGCGAACGTACCGCTTGACCAGGAGTTGAGAAAGACTAGGATCCTTGGAAATCGCGAGCCGGTGAAAGCCGCGCCGTCCCGGGATGAAACGAAAACCACTCCAACGGACGGCCCTGAAACGCGCAAAACCGGAGCGGTTGAAAGGCCGGTAATTCGCCGAGACCCCGAGGCATCGCCGGTGCGAACCGACAACACGATGCGCGGTACTAAACCGAGAGAACCTGAATCGGGGCCGCCTGTGTATGCACCGGAACGCGAGCAGAACACCGAACGCAAGAGCGAGCCTGTTCGGCAGCCTCGGAACGATCCTCCGCCGGATCGGGGGAATCGTGAACGCGAACCGGTCAGGCAGCCGCGCGATGATGCGCCTGCTCCGCGATACGATCCTCCGCCGAGGAACGAGACGCCAAAGAACGACCCTCCGCCTGCGAAGAGCGAGCCAAAAAGCCCGCCGCCTGCTAATGTAGAGCGAAAAAGTAAGGACGGAAGGTAGGGATCTCAAGGTTCAGGTTCTCCTGTTTCAAGCTATAAACTTGAAACAGGGGAACCTGCTCCGGTCTAATTCTGAAGAAATAGCGATTTGTTGATGGCGGAGCTTTCTCCGACCACGGCAAAGCGTATGTTTTTCATGTACTTGTTCGCGGCAGCCTGCACGTCGCCCGGCTTTACTTCACGGATGCGGTTCAGAAATTCGAAACTGTTCCGCCATCCGCCCCCGATCAGTTCGTAACGGGCAAGTTCCCCGACCTGTGCTGAGTTGGTTTCCTGCCCGATATAATAATTCGTCAAAAATTGTCCGGCCATACCCGCGATCACGTCCTCGCGGATCGGCTGACCCTTGAGCATGTTGATCTGCTCAAGCATCACCTTGACGGCCTGATTAGCGTCGACTGCGGTCACATATATGTTCGCGGTGTTTGCCGCAAAATTATTCAGCTCGGCATTCGGGGCGTAAGAAAGTTGACGTTTGACACGCACTTCTTCGTAAACAAGCTGCTGCAGGATCGTGGTTGCGACGCGCATCGGAAAATAATCGGGATTGCTCAACGCAGGTGCGTCGAAATTTCCCTGGACATAATTCGTTTGAATTGCTCGCGGAACGATCTCGACTGTTCCCTTCGAAAAATCGAGAGCCGGAAGCGATTGCTCCTTATACTCGCCGCGCGGGAGTTTGCCGAAAGAAGCGGTGACGCGTGCCTTCAGATCATTTGGGTCGATGTCGCCGACAACGACGAGCAGCAGTCGCGATGTTTGCATCGTTTTCTGATGAAAGGCTCGAAGATCGGCCGCAGTGAATGCGGATATCGTTTTACTGTTTCCGATCACATCATTGGCGTAAGGATGGCCGGTAAAAACGACGCGGTTACTCAAGGCCTGCAAGGCGCCGTCCGGGCTTATCTCGGATTCGCGCAAGCCCGCGAGAGTTTGAGCGCGGACGCGGTCTACGTCCTCCGGTAAAAACGCCGGATTGATCGCAACGTCGGTAAATATCTCCCATATCCGGTCGAAATTAGTCCGCGTCGATGCGAAAGAGATAGTGCTGAAATCGCGTCCAGCACCTGCACCTATAGAGCTTCCCGTGCCGGCCATTTCCCGGCGAACCGTTTGGCGTGGGAACGTCTTCCCGGCTTCGACAGCCGAAGTCAGCATCAGATTCTCGATGCCGGAATTCTTGTCGGTTATATTTCTCGCACCACCTCGAATGAAAAGCCCGGCGGCAACCGTCGGCGCCGCTGCCCGGCGTTTGACGATCACCTTCATACCGTTTACGTCAAATTCGGTGACGAGAGCCGCTTGCTGGGCTATATTGTCGATCTTGCCGGTTTGGGCCTCGACGATGCTCACAAAAATGAGTATCACAACTAAACCAAAAATTTTCCTAAACGCTGAATGCTGAATACTGCTCACTATTTTCCTCCGATCAAATCCTGATCCGTTAAACTGGCTCTCGTTTTCGCGCCGGGAGACAGCAATGCGATACCGACATGATTTTTGTCTGCAATATAGGTTGTTATGTACTTATTTATATCGGCTCGTGACGTGGCACGGAGATTTTTGTGGTAGCCGCGAAAATAATCGATACCGGTTGACGACCACCAGAAACCCAGCGTATGAGCATATTCGCTCGATTTTTCCCGTTCGAAAAGGTCGTTCGATTCGAGTATCGTCTTCGAATTTTCGAGTTCTTCATTCGTAAAATAGCCGGGCGAGGCAAACTGGGCCACCTCTGCATATGCGGCTTTAATCGCCGCCTTCGCCTTTTCGGGCGTGGTCACCAATGAGAGCGTTATCGGCCCGACGTTTCGCTGCGTGTAGTAATTTACATTCGCCCCTACCGTCAAACCGGAATCGACGAGATTCCGCTGAAAACGCGAATCGGGCTGCGACAAAATATATGAAAATACGTCGGCCGCATAGGTGCTCTTGTCGTCCTTCCCGATCGACGGCCCGTGCCAGCCGACCTGTATAAAAACATTCTGCTCGGCACTTTGCGTTTCTTCGCCCGTATTCTTTTCTATCACCACCGCCTCATTTTTCGTGAGCGGCGGATGATCGACCAGCGGAAATTCCTTGAAAGGGTCAACGGCCCGGCGTTCCCAGCTTCCCATAACTTGTTCGACAGCCTTGAAAACCTCTTCCGGCTTTACATCGCCGGTCACGATCAAAGCGGCGTTGTTCGGGAAGTAGTATCGCGACTGAATGGTCCGCATCTGATCAGTGGTTGCGGCGGCCACGGTTTCTCGTGTGCCCCCGGGATTTTTCCGCGACGGGTATTTGTAGTACAGCTTATCTGTCATTTCGCGGCTGAGATAATACGAAGGGTTGGACAAATTCCGGTCGAGTTCGCCGATCACAACCTGTTTTTCGTTTTCGAATTCCTTATCCTCAAAAACCGGGAAACGCACGGCGTCGTTTATCACGCGGATGGCGGTCGAAAGATATGGGCTTGTCGTCGTGAAATAATAATTGACGACCTCTTCACGGGTCGAGCCATTGTATGTGATGCCGAGCGTGTCAATGTTTCTCAGATAGCTGACATCGCCGATAAGCCGCTTTGATTTGAGCGGGGAGTCGCAAACCGAATTCGCCCCGCCCGTTAGTATCAAGGCCTCGCACTGAAGCAGAAAAGCGGCCTGGTTAGGCTTGAAAAACATATGCTCATAAAGATGCGAAAGGCCGTTGAGCTCAGGCGTTTCGGTAAACGAACCATTACGGACGGCGAGTTCGACCGTTACTATCGGCACACCGGAATCCGGCAAAACGATAACTTCGAGGCCGTTCGGCAAAGTCTTATTTACAAACGGAACCGCAAAATCCTGACGCGGTTTTACAGTCGCGGCGGCCGTATTCTTCGGCAAGGCTTGCTTGCCGTTGGCGGTTTGTGCGAGATTTACATTGGTAAATAAGGCTGCGGTTAAAAGTAAGCTTAGGAAAAATTTTTTCACGCGAAACTCCGGAATCGAAATAAGTACTTACGGTTACGATGATTTCAATGGAATAATTATCTAAATCTACCACAAAGGGAGACTAAATATATGGAACGTGACAATTTGATGCACGGAGCGCGAACCGCGTTGAATACAAATTCGGACACAAGAGCGTGGGCGGAAGAATATTTAAAGGCCAAAACGCGGGAAGAGATGCCGGATTTAAGCGACGAGGACTTTGAAAAGCACTGGAAATACCACAAACCGGAGATAATGCACGCCGATGCCGCGGAAGCGATGCAGGCTTATCGAGATAGGCAGAAATGAAAAATTACGAATTTCTAATTACGAATTACGAGCAAAATTCTCGTAATTCGTAATTCGTAATTCGTATTAG
>JACMMN010000208.1 GCA_014379075.1 Pyrinomonadaceae bacterium
GAATATATTCCGGAATATAAAGATTGCATCACGAAAGGAAAGAAGATTTTGGCAGAAAAGTTCTAGTTGAATGCAGGAGCCCGCGCGTTGTTAGCAAGGGCGTTTTTAGGCAATTGGGCAACAAGATGCATCTTTCTCTCAAACTTTGAGTACTTCGCCCTACTAACTTTCGGGCTTCTGCAAGAACCACGCTGGCCATTTGCCATTTTTCATTATCTCTTTACAATTCATTGTTATATGCGGCGTGCAATCTTTCCTGGTTCATTCGATCCACTAACAAACGGCCACCTTGATATCATCATGCGCAGTTCGCCGCTGTTCGATGAGATTATTATCGCGGTACTGAATAATCCAGACAAAAATCCGATGTTTTCCGTCGAGGAGCGCCGAGACATGATTTCGAAGCTTTTGCCGTCAACCGCAAACGGGAATTGCCGTTTGATGGTGGAAAGTTTTTCGGGCTTGACGGCCGACTTTGCACGCGAAAGACGGGCAACGGCGATCGTTCGCGGAATCCGGGCGGTCAGCGATTACGAATATGAACTGCGAATGGCCCTGATGAACCGCCGGCTCGAACCGAATATCGAAACGGTTTTCCTTATGGCGGCGGAGGAATATTCCTATGTTTCCTCCGATCTTATGAAACAGGTTTTCCGCCTCGGGGGCCGCGTCGAAGGACTGATACCGGAATTGGTCGAAGAAAAAATGCGTGAGAAATTAAGTTAAGATTTTGCCCGCGAAATACGCGGGCAATTGGTTTGAACCTTCTATATTGATATGAATTCATTTCCGGTATCCGAGAATGTCGCTAATATGCACGCGTCGTCTACGCTAAAGGCCGCTCAGGCGGCGGCCGCGTTACGCGATCAGGGCGTGGATGTAATAGATCTGACAGTCGGCGAGCCGGATTTCGACACGCCGGAATTTATCAAGGAATACGCGCGTGAAGGCCTCGCCAAAGGCCTGACCAAATATACGTCCAGTGCCGGAATGAAGACGTTTCAAGAATCGATTGCCGAATTTTATTCCAATCGGTTCGCGGCTGATTTTGCTCCAAGCGAAGTCGTGGCTTCGTGTGGCGGCAAACAGGCATTATTTAATGCCGCCTGTACGATCTTAAATCCCGATAACGAATTGCTGATCCCAAAACCTTATTGGGTCACGTTTCCGGAGATAGGCACATTTTGCCGTGCGAAGAATGTCTTTATCGAAACCGAAGATACGGATTTTGTCCTTACTGCCAAGCAGGTGAAGGAATCGATCACTGACAAAACCAAACTGCTGATAATCAATTCGCCGAATAACCCGACAGGACGCGTGATTCCGCACACCGAAATGCGGAAGATCGTCGAAATCTGCGCCGAGCGGAATGTTTATGTATTGACCGACGAATGCTACTTATTCTTTGCATATCCGCCGGCCGAAGTCTTCAGCTCCGCTTCTCTCCCGAAAGAACTCCGTGATTATGTCTGCGTCGCCGGCAGCTTTTCCAAAACCTACGCGATGACAGGCTGGCGGATCGGCTACACAATCGCGAACGAAGAATGGAGCCGTGCGATGGTCAAGCTGCAAAGCCATTCAGCCACCCACCCGACATCTTTCGTCCAATACGCATGTGCGAAGGCAATGCAAAATGCCGACGAATCGTTAAAAGCAGTCGGCACGATGCTCACGGAATACGAGCGAAGAAAGAATATGCTGATCCCGGCGCTCAACGAAATAAACGGCTTCAAATGCTCGGTGCCTGAAGGGGCGTTTTATGCCTTCGTCGATGTTCGCGAAATGCTCGGTGATAAATTTAAAACGTCAGCGGATGTTGCGGAATTTATGCTGCGCGTAGCTCATGTTGTGGTCACCGATGGTGCGGGATTCGGGGCGGATGGATTTCTGCGGATTTCCTACGCTACGTCGATGGAAAATCTTGAAAACGCGGTCGACGGATTGAAGAGTATTTTTAATAAGACATCGACACAAATTGTTTAGTGTCAGAACCGCTTCCTTAATTTCCGCCGGTCATCAGCATGCCGATCTCTTCAGTCGAAGTAACTTTCGGATCTACCTCGCCGACGATCTTGCCTTTTCGAATTACCAAAAGCCTGTCCGCCAAAGCCGTAACTTCCTCGAGTTCGGCGGATACGAGCAGTACCGCGCAGCCCGCGTCGCGCAGAGCGATAAGTTTACGGTGGATAAATTCGATGGCGCCGATATCGACGCCGCGGGTCGGCTGCGATACGAGAAGAAGTTTCGGTTCAAGCTGAAATTCGCGGCCGATTATCAGCTTTTGCTGGTTGCCGCCGGAAAGCGATTTCGCCGGGCGGTCCACTATCGGCGGGCGAACATCGAAATTCTCAAGAATTTCCTTCGCCCGCTTCTGTATCGCCGAATTGTCCAAAAATCCGGCACCGGTTGCCGCCGGAGCACGATAATGCACCCCGAGGATCGAGTTTTCGGCTAGATCTGAATTTAGGAGTAAGCCGCGTTTGTGGCGGTCTTCTGGAATATGCGCGACGCCGAGTTCCTTTATCCTTCGCGGGCTGAGATTGGTTATATCCTTGCCCTCGAAATATACCTTTCCCGACGAAGCGGCCGCGAGCCCAGCAAGCACTTCGATCAATTCCGTCTGGCCGTTGCCCTCGATTCCCGCGACACCGACGATCTCGCCCGACCGGACATCAAAAGATACACCATCGACCGCTACGCCGTGTTTGCCGCCGACGGATAGGTCCTTGACCTCAAGAGCCGCGCTGCCGGGCAGTGCGTCGGTCTTTTCAACCCGCAAAAGCACGTCGCGCCCGACGATCATTCTTGCCAGATCTTTCGCGGTGGTTTCGGATGTCTTAACGTTTCCGACGACCTTTCCGCCTCTCATGACCGTAACTTCGTCGGAGATCGCCAGGACTTCTTCGAGCTTGTGGGTGATAATGATGATCGTTTTCCCCTGCTCTTTCATGCGGCGCAGGATCCCGAAAAATTCCTCGACCTCTTGAGGTGTAAGCACGGCGGTCGGTTCATCCAAAATGAGAAGTTCCGCGTTTCGATACAGAGCCTTTAGCAATTCCACCCGCTGCTGCTGGCCGACGGAAAGGTCTTCGATAAGGGCCTTCGGATCGACTCCAAGTCTAAGTTCGTTGGACAAAGCTAAAATATCCGCATTCGCCTTGTCGAGATCTAGATTAGCCGCCGAGCCGGTTTCCGCACCAAGAATAATATTTTCTGTGGCCGTCATCGTATCGACCAGCATAAAATGCTGGTGCACCATTCCGATTCCCAGGGCAATAGCGTCATTCGGATTCCGGATCGAAACCTCTTTGCCTTCGAATAGGATCTCGCCGCTGTCGGCATTGTAAAAACCATACGCGATCCGCATGATGGTCGATTTTCCGGCGCCGTTTTCACCGACTATTGCATGGATCGTGCCTTTTTTGACATGCATCGAGACATTGTCGTTTGCAACAACACCGTTCGGACATACTTTTGTGATGTTTCTTAGATCGAGCATTATTGTTTTGGCGCCATCGCATCGGTCACTTTGATCTCGCCGCTGCCGATCTTCGTTCTGGCTTCCTCGACTTTCAGTATGACGTCCTGGGGAATCAGAGATTGGTTGTTCGCGTCCACAGCGTAGGCGACGCCGTCCTTATCAAGACCGAAGGCATGAAAACCGCCCTGAAATTTGCCGCCGATGACCTCTTTTACGACATCGTAAACCGCATTATCCACACGCTTTACCATCGAGGTCAGCACGAAACCGGGCTTGACGCCGTTTTGATTTGAATCGACACCAATCACGAATTTATTAGCTTCGCCTTGCTCGTTTTTTCCGTATTGCTCAACCGCATCAAAGGCGCCAAGTCCCGAATTTCCGGCCGCGGTGAAAATTACATCCGCTCTTTTCTCGATCTGAGCAAGAGCGAGCTCTTTGCCTTTGCCGGGATTATTCCATGCACCATCGGTAACGCCGACATAATTGGGAATTACTACTATCTCCGGATTCACGGAACGAGCGCCTTCTTTGTAACCGGTTTCGAACCGGTGAATAAGCGGGATGTCCATTCCGCCGAGAAAGCCGAGCACGCCGGTCTTCGATTTTGACGCGGCGATCATGCCGACGAGATAGGAGCCTTCGTGTTCGCGAAAGACAAGCGACGCGACATTTTGTTTAGGCGTTTTGCCGTCAGCCTCGAAGATAACGCCGTCGATTATCGCGAATTTCATATCCGGGTAATCGGTCGCCACCTTTTGCAAGATCGGCCCCTGGGCAAAGCCGACGCCGATTATCAGATCGAAATTCTTTTCGGCAAAGGCTCGCATCGCCGGCTCGATCGAAGTCGGGTTGCCTGGCTCGACATCATATAAACAGATATCCATATCCCGTTCGGCACGCTGCACGCCTTCCCACGCCGCGGCGTTAA
>JACMMN010000209.1 GCA_014379075.1 Pyrinomonadaceae bacterium
AACATTTTTCGACACTGCCGAAGCGATAAAATCAAAAACCGATGACGATGTGCAAATCGTTAATACTATCTGCTCAGCGACGAAAGATCGTCAGGAAGCCGCCCGTGCGCTGGCCGGAATGGTCGATGCCTTCTTCATCATTGGCGGGCGGCATTCGTCGAACAGCGTCAAGCTTCTCGGCGTCTGCAAGGAACATTGCGAAAAGAGCTTCTTGATCGAAACCGAAGATGAGATAAATGGGGCGGATTTAGTGGGCATGAAAACAGTGGGCGTAACCGCCGGAGCCTCGACACCGGAATGGCTGATCCGGAAAGTTGTTGCTCATTTAAAGAATATAGGAAATGATAGTGCGGGAGAAATGGCTCTAAAATAGTTGATTGCCGGATGGATAGAAAAAGCCGGTTGAACTTTCAAAAGAGTTCAGCCGGCTTTTCACATTAACTTCTATTCGCAAACTACGGATTTATTTCAACAAATTTCGGCATTGAGATAGCCTGGTTCAAATAAATGCCGAATTCGGTGCCAGATTTTACCTCGGCATTTTCGCCTTTAGTATATCGTTCCCCAAGAAATCCGCCGCCAGCTCCCAAAAGTCCACCGATAAGTGCTCCCTTTCCGCCCCCGATCGCGGCTCCCAGAATGGCACCACCCGCGCCGCCGCCGCCAATGAAGATCAATTTACGGTTTTTCATTTTATCGCCGGAAGCAGTTCCTTCCGAATCGCTTTTCGCACTTTTGCTATCCAGATCGGTCAGCGACCCGTTGATCGCACGTTTCTTGCCGTTCGGAAGTACCACCTGCACAAAACTGACATCGATAGTTCCTGGTTTACCGCCTTTCGCGGCAGCCTTTACGGAGTTTACGCGCCCAACGACTTCGCTTCCCTGCGGGATAACCAACGACCCGTTATTTGCGTAAACCGGCTCTGTGATCCGTGCCGTAAAACGGTCACCGACACGGGCCGTTTTCGAGCTAATGGTATCGTTCATCTTTGCATAAAAGCGTTTGCCGCTGCTAACCGTGTAGAGCGGAGTGACCTTTTTTCGCACCGCTGCCTTTTTAACAACCGGTTTCCTTTTCGTTTGGGCTGCCAGATCCGGCATGGCAAAAATCGTCGCTAACGACAATAGTGCGGCAAACATCCCAAATTTCCTAAGTGTTTTCATAATCCTTCCTCCATTTTCTCCGAGATCGATAAAGCCGGCTGAAACCGGACTTGTTTCGGTTCTTTCGACGTAAAAGCCGACTGCACAGTTGTCTGTCGAAATACGCACCCGCTCGTAAAATTTTAACAGCTGAAGACGGAAAATCGGTGAAAAACCTTTGGCAGTATTTTTTTTTTGAAATCTACAGGGATTAGACATATACTGTAATCACAACAGCAGATCATTTCATTCTAATGGCTCCGCCCCCGGCTTCAACTACCGGGGGTAAGTTATTTTGAAAGAGTAGTTTAACAAGTTTTTGCACTAGGTTTTTAAATTATGCAATTGTTTCGCGGCACGCTCCTGCTTTTTATACTAAATCTTCTCGATGCATTGCTGACGATCGTTTGGGTTCGCAGCGGGGTCGCGACCGAGGGAAATCACTTAATGGCAAGCTTGCTGGATATAGGCGATTTTCCCTTCTTAGTTGTAAAGCTCTGCATGGGAGCAGTCACGGCATTCGTTTTACTGCGTTGGGGATATATGAAGGTAGCACGATATGGACTTTCCGTGGCTCTGGCGGTATACATCAGCTTAATGGGAATTCATGTTTTTACGGGCCTCGCGGCGTTTGGATATGTGTCGAATAACACCTTGCTGGATTTCACCAAGTGGTCGCAGGCTGTTTTTGCTTTTTTCATGTAATTTTTCACCTTTCCGAAGACGGCGGCCTCTTGTTTTTTCGAAACAAGGGGCCTTTTCTGTTCGTAAATGAATACACAACGCATCCGCGAATTCCGTGCATCAAAATCGTTGAATGATATGATTAAAGGAAAAAATATGGCAAGCAAATCTGTTTATCAATTATCGGCCCGTCAAATATTAGTGTTGGCGCTTGCGACGGCAATGATCGCAGTCGGAGCAACCGCGTTGTTGTATACGTTAAGTAATTTATGGTCCGATAAAGACCGGTCTGGGCTTACATTTGCCGAAGCGGCTCCGTTGGGCGTATCCGATCCGTCGGCCGTAACGGATGAACAAAACAGTATCGAGGTTTACAAAGCGATCTCGCCCGGTGTCGCATTCATAAATACGACATCTTATACGCAGGATTTTTGGGGTGGCGTACAGGAAGGAAAAGGTAATGGCTCGGGTTCCGTCATCGATACGGCCGGCCATATTCTTACGAATTACCATGTAATCGAAGGTGCTCAGAAATTGACAGTCAGTTTCGGGGGCGAAAAGGTTTTTCCCGCTAGGGTAGTCGGCAGGGATGCCGATACTGATTTGGCCGTGATAAAGATAGATCCACCGCCCGGCGGTCTTACGGTGGTCCCCTTGGGCGATTCCAATCAGCTTTCTGTCGGGCAGAAAGTGTTGGCGATCGGAAATCCGTTTGGTTTGGACAGGACACTAACGACCGGTGTTATCTCGGGCCTTCAGCGTCCCATACGGGCAAGAAACGGTCAGCCTATCGACGCTGCAATACAGACCGATGCATCTATTAATCCGGGAAACTCGGGTGGCCCGTTGCTGGACAAATTTGGCAAGATGATCGGCATAAATTCGCAGATCTTGTCACCAGCTGGCGGGTCGGTCGGTGTCGGATTCGCTGTGCCGGTAAATACCGCAAAACGGGTTGTTCCACAGCTTATTCAATTTGGAGCAGTACGCAGGCCGAAGATGGGAGTCGACGGCGTAGGAATTGAAAAATTGACCGAAAGAGGAATTGCTTTGCCGGTGCAGAAAGGACTTCTCCTCTACACCGTTGCAAACGGCGGCCCAGCATATGCCGCCGGGCTTCGAGGCTTATCGCGCGACGCCGAGGGCGATCTGGTTTTGGGCGACGTTATAACCTCGATCGACGGAACTGCAATAGGCGATCTCGACGATCTCTACCGCTATTTGGATAAGAAACAGATCGGCGATACGGTTCAAGTAAAAGTGGTCCGAGACGGCCAGGATCTAACAGTTCCGGTTCGTCTAAGCGGATCAACACCTCGTCAGCCCAGCAGACGTGTGCAGTGAAGTTTTGAATAACAGGCTGTCTGCGAAAGTCAAATTACATTGAAGTTGCGATTAGATAATAGCCAGTCGTTTCACACCTGGCTATTATCTTTTAATGGCCTCGCCGTATTTTTTTTACATCCTCTTTATTCATATGGTGGAATTAAACGACTTTTATAACAGGGGCTTCGGCTGGATCTGCCGGCAGTGCGAACGCGAATTACAGAATTGTGTAGCGCCCGTCGTCGGACCTTCGCGCTTGATGCGTGAAGGCGAGGCCGAAAGTAAAGATCCGGCTTTATCCAATCTTGCTTTGGCAAAGTGGGCCGATCCCGCTCATCAAATTCTTGCCTGCCCTAGCTGCGGAATTACCGAGCTTGCTGACAAATCGTAATGCCTTTCCGCTTATGATAGATTTAATTAATGCTCGAAAAAGAACTGGAAATCGCGATCGCACTCGCCAAACGTGCGGGAACGGCGATTATGCGGTATTACGCCCGCGAAATAATTCAGGAAGAAAAAATCGGTGTTGACAATTTTGCCGAACCCGTCACAGCCGCCGACCGCGAAGCCAGCCGGATCATCACAAATGGGCTTGCGGACGCGTTTCCTGACGATGCTATTCTGTCTGAAGAAGAAATTGACGATACGGATCGGCGTTTGGCCAGCAACCGTGTTTGGATCATCGATCCGATTGACGGCACATCCGGATTTATCAAAAAAAATGGCGATTTCGCCGTGCAGATCGGACTTGCCGAGAACGGCAAGCCGGTGGTTGGAGTTGTCCTGTTTCCTGCCCGCAACGCATTCTATTATGCCTTTAAAGAAAACGGCGCGTATTTGGTGGAAAATGACAAGGCACCGGTTCGAATGCACGTTTCCGGCGAAACCGATTTTTCAAAAATGAATCTGGCGGTTTCCCGGAATCATCGGAGTCCGAATATGTCTCGCATCGTAAGGGAGTTCGGTTTAAGGACGGAGGTTCAACGTGGATCGGTAGGGTTAAAAGTTGGACTAATTACCGAACGGTTGTGTGATCTATACATCCATCTTTCTTCAAGAACAAAGTCCTGGGATACGTGCGGCCCGCAGATAATCCTGGAAGAATCGGGCGGGCGTATGACAGATATTTTTGGCCAGCCGATGCGATATGACCTTTATGACGTCCAGAACCACAACGGGATCTTGGCGTCGAACGATTCGTCTCATCTTGTGGCTGTCGATACGCTGCGGCCCTTACTGTCTAAAATCGGGAGGCTGAAGATCAAAAGTTTGGAGTCGCGCCCTTAAGCGGCATCCTCGTTAGCATTTAGCCGCCTGAAGGCGGAACTCTAAACGCGTTATTTAAGTTTGCACGGCTTCCCCTGAAACCTTTCTGCGGCGGCGTGCCTTTCTCCACGTTATCAAACCTTCCTTCGTCAGGCTCAGGATCGGTTTTCTATTTTGGAAAAGTAATTTTACCCAAGCCCATTTACTCATCTGTGGGAAATAGATGCCCCGGAAGAAAAGCCGCGCGACCAGATGGCCGATGCGGACATCGATGGGCGTGTGTTTAATGGCCTCTATCGCCTCGAAATTCCGCTCGGGGCTATAAGATACCGACCACGCATCGAAAGTTTCAGCCTTAGCATCCTCAATCGTCATTTTCAGCGGGTCATGGGCCATTACAAATGGAGCGAAGTCCAGCCAGTGTTTCGCCCGTTGAAGCCGTCCAGCTTTTTCAAGACGGTCGTACAACGGCGTCGACGGAAAAGGCGTAAGCTGCCCAAAAACCGGCAACCCGGGAGCCCAGCTTTCGATCTCGGCAACCGTTCGCTTCGCAACGCCCACCGTATCGTTATCCATTCCGAAAATAAACGAAGTGATTGCGAAAATATTGCGTCTAGCGAGGCCGTCCAGAACGCCTTGGTAATTCGCCGGTTTCGAGAATGTCTTATTAACGTCGGCCATATTTGCCGGATCTATCGATTCCATTCCGATAAATATCCATTTCGCACCCGCGTCTGCGATAAGGTCGACCAGTTCTTCGTCAGCGAGCAAATTGGCGCTGATCTGAGCAACCCATGGTAGGCGAGCGTCGGCGGCTATCATATCCCGCAAAAGAGATTTCAGCCGTTTTTTAT
>JACMMN010000210.1 GCA_014379075.1 Pyrinomonadaceae bacterium
CAGCAGAGCGAAAAACTTTCGAGCATCGGCCTCCTTGCGGCCGGCGTAGCCCACGAAGTAAACACGCCGCTGACCGGCGTTTCCAGCTACACTCAGATGCTCCTCGGAATGATCCCGGAGACCGATCCGAAACACGCTCTTTTGCAGAAAATGCAGCGGCAGACTGATAGGGCGACCAACATCGTCGGAAATCTCCTGAACTTTTCACGTACAGGTAACGCGATAGAATCGGCTGAATTGGATATCAACAAATTGCTTGACGACACGCTGCAGCTTCTCGAACCCCAACTCAGGCAATCGAATATTACAATAGTCAAGAATTACACGAAAAAACCGCCGAAGATCTTCGCTAACGGCGGGAAACTCCAGCAAGTGTTTACGAATTTGATCTTGAATGCTCGTGACGCAATGTACGACGGCGGGGAGATCACTCTACGAACGGGCGTGAATGAAAGCGGCGACGTAAGTATTGAAGTAGCGGATACCGGCGAGGGAATCTCCGCCGAGAACCTGAATAAGATATTTGACCCATTCTTTACCACGAAAGGGGTGGGAAACGGAACGGGTCTCGGCCTCGCGGTTTCATATGGGATTATTCAGGAACATGCTGGAACCATCGAAGTCCACAGCGAAAATGGTAATGGTACTGCATTTCGATTGGTCTTTCCCGCATCCGGCAAACAGCGCCAGCGTGCGGTTAGTTAATTGTGATAACTAAACTACTGCTTCGGGCAGCATTCCTTTTATCTCTTTCACCATTTTCTGGACATCGGCCTGATCTTCGAGGGCGATCATAAAAAAATCGTAGCTTGTTTTGAAGCACACCATACCATTGCCGAAAAACCAAACTCCTTCGAGCAGCGGGCTGCCGCCAAGGAGCCAGTCGATGGGCGCTCCCGTGATGGTCTTTGGATTGAGCACGTTTGTCATCATCACCGCACCAGAGGCAAAAGAAAATGCGCCGAGCAGCGGTGCCCCGATGCGTTTTGCGATGTTGCGTTCGAATTTTACGCGCTCCGCTTCGGCCTCGCTTAGATCGCCGTTTTCAATCAGTAATTCCTGCTTTTTCAGATAGCCGCTAAATTGTTCACTGATTTTTTTGATCGACCATGCCGGCAGAGCAGAATTAAACAGCCAATGTGAACTAATCCCGGTAAACACGACGCCGAGCCCGGCACCGATCGCCATCGAAACCCCTGTGGATGCAGCCTGAAGCGGATTCTCCTGGATCCAACCGGACGTGCTCGCAAACGTTTTCATCGCCGAGTCAATGGTCCGTGTCCAACTCGCGCCAAAGCTAAATGCTTTTGACACGCGACTAGCACTCTTGCCGACGGTCTCGCGTGCGTCATCAAATATCTCACTCGCTTTTTGGCCCGCAATATTGATAACCTCACCTGCGGTTTTACCGGCTTCTTTAACGACGTCGCCGGCTTTTTCGCCAGCGTCTTCGGCTGCGTCACGGATCGGCTCGCTCGCGTTCCAGGCCTTTTTCGCAGTTTCGCCAGCGGTTTTTATGGTACCTTCGGCGGCCTTAACGGCCTGTTTTCCGACTTCCGTTTTCTCGGCCTCGGATTTGATCTTTTCCGCTCCCTTTTGAGCGGTTTCAACTACGGCGCGCGCGCCTTCTTCGATCTTGTCCTTCAGTCCGAGCTGTTTGTCGATCTCTTCAAACTTTTCCTTAGCATCGCGTTGCCATTTTTCGAAACGGTCTTTGTAATCAGCCATTTTGTTTGTCCTCGCTTTAAATTCTACATTCGAGATACGACTCAATTAACAGATTTGTTCGGAATGAACATGCTTCGGCAGCTTGTCCCACTATATCGATTATAGCGCGATTGAACCGTCTGGAAAGTCCGTCCTCCTTTTTTGAACGCCGTGGACTTATGTTAATCTGTGGCTTCACAGATTGTTATGCCTTTAATTAAATGTCCGAATTGCCGAAAAGAGATCGAGTACAGCGGAAATGAATTTCGCCCATTTTGCTCTGAGCGGTGCAAACTGTTGGACTTCGGTGCTTGGGCTGATGAAGAATATAATCTGCCTTCGGAAACGTCGTCGATGACGGACGAAGAGATCGATCAGATCGAAAAAGCCCTCAAGGAAAAAGGAAATTTATGAATTTTCCCGCCGTACTATTTCAAATGGCTCCAAGTAGCTCGACAATCGGAATCATCGTTGCCTTCTCTTTTTTCTTCGTCTTCCTCGCGGTTGCAATTGTTGCGTACAAAGCGCTCAGGAAAACAGCGAAGATGGCTTTTCGAATGATCGTTGTGACGATTATTTTAACGATCGCGGTCGCCGGGAGTTTGTCGCTTTGGTATTTTAGCTCCGGAGGCACACCGAAATTGAAACCTCCCGCGGAGCGCAGGCGGTAATCGCCGGTGGTTCTGAGTTTACGTCTCAATAGGTGTCTTTTGCATAAGCGAAAAGCCGTTGCAGCCTGCTTCAGAACTTGGTTTTTATGAATCAGTCGCCAAATATCCGGAAGCCGCGATTTTGGCACCGTTATTTGGAACTTCCGCCAAACGTCCTTGCATTGAGCCTGGTCAGCCTGCTCAATGACACTTCCAGCGAGATAATATATCCGCTTTTGCCGGTTTTCCTCTTTATTACGTTAGGTGCGTCGCCGTTTTTCATTGGACTTATCGAAGGCTTTTCGGAATCAGTCGCGAGCATTCTCAAATTATTTTCAGGCTATCTCAGCGACAGATTTCACACGCGCAAACTGCCGGTTTTTTTCGGCTACTCGCTGGCGGCGATAATGCGTCCCTTGCTCGCGTTCGTGACATCATGGCAGCAGGTATTGGTCGTCCGAATGACGGACCGCGTCGGCAAGGGAATTCGCGGGGCGCCTCGCGATGCATTGATCGCGGCAAGCGTTCCCAAAGAAAGCCGCGGCCTCGCTTTCGGGTTTAACCGGGCGTCCGATCACCTAGGCGCCGTGATCGGGCCGGTCATTGCGTTTATTTTGCTTTCGTATATCGCATCCGATCCGCAAACGCCGACTGCCCGCGATTACCAGCAGGTTTTTCTTTTTGCATCGATACCGGTAGTTCTCGGGTTATTCGTCATAATCTTTTTTGTTAAGGACGAAAAAAGACCTATAAAGGAATTTGACGCACTCCCGATAAAGTTTTCTATCAGGGAATTCGACGGTAATTTTAAACGGTTTCTCGGAGTGATCGCACTCTTCACGCTCTCGAATTCGACCGACGCATTTTTACTGCTGCGGGCAGAGCAGTCGGGAATCCGGCCCGCTATGCTGCCGCTCTTTTGGATGGCTTTGCATTTCAGCAAGGTAATCAGTTCGATCATTGCGGGAAATCTATCGGATAGAATAGGCCGAAAAAAGATGATTGTAGCTGGGTGGCTCGTATACGCGCTTGTCTACGCAGGGTTCGCTTTTGTCGATTCGGCATGGCAGGCGTGGACGTTGTTTATAATTTATGGGACGTATTTTGGACTGACGGAGGGCGTGGAAAAGGCGTTTGTGGCGGACATGGTCGGTGACGAAAAGCGCGGAACGGCCTTCGGATTTTACAGCCTCGCGTTTGGGGTCACCGTGTTTCCAGCCTCACTTTTATTCGGGCTTTTATGGAACCAATTTGGGGCTCCGACCGCATTTTTAACGAGTGCGGCGATATCGATTGCAGCGTCGGCGGCATTGTTAACTGTACATTCAAGACCTAAAGAGGTTTGACGTGCGGCAGAGATCCAAAGTCTGTCGCAGGATTAAATTGCAAAATAATTAAGAGAACCTATCCGTTCAAACGAATAGAATTAATCATATTTCGAAATGTGCTGCTATATCTGTACGATTCATTTTCAGGAACAACGGCTGCTATGTAGAGGACGTCACCGCTATTTAGCTGAGCGGTATAGACGGTGACAAGCTCATTTTGATTGGTCACCGGCGAACGTCCTGTTAATTGAGTCGTGTATCCCTGGCGTGACGCAACTGTCGTTCGGACGAAACCTCCGCGCTGCCGTAAGTAAGAATTGCTCTGAAGGATTCCGTTAACGTAATTCTCGGTCCCTTGAGCCAGGCTGTCGCCGCCGGAACGATAAATTCCGATCAGAGCTCCGTGCGTGATCCCGTGATCTCCGTAGGCACCCTCGGGAGCGAATGTCAGGTCGCCCTGCGAAAATTCGCGCCAGTTGCTTGGCACATTCAGGCTGATGCCGTTACCGTTGTAAGTCCGAACGCGTGTCGAAGGATAAGGGACGCGGCTCGTATATCGTCCGCCCGCGGCTGGATTCGTACCCTGTCCACGTCCATTTTTATAGGATTGTTCGATCTCCGCCATCGTCGGTGCTCGAGGCAGTCCGGATAGTCTTTCCTTGACGCGCGAAAAATCGCGGGTGATCTTAATTGGCGTCGATGAAACGCGCAGCATAGAAGCCTCTTGATTTATCTTTTGAAAACGGTTGCCTGGATCGGGATGGCTGCTGAGCCATTCGGGCGAACGTCCGCCGCCGCTTTGCCCGGCAATCGTTTGGAACATGTTTGCCAGATCGCGGGGATCATAACCTGCATCGGCCATTATCCGTGCTCCGAGAATGTCGGCCTGGGTTTCGTATTCGCGGCTGTACCGGGAAAAATAACCGGCCGCGAAGATCTGGCCGGCCTGCGCACCGGCTTGTCCGCCGAGGACGGCGCCGCCGAGAATTGCTCCGATACCCAGAATTTGATTTAAAGGGCTGCTCACCTTAGTTTGCTGAGCGGTTGCATGGCGGAGCGCTACATGACTTATCTCGTGGGCCATAACGCCGGCCATCTCCCCCTCGTTTTTCGCGGCCTCGATCATGCCGCGGTTTACGTACATAGGGCCGCCAGGAAGTGCAAATGCATTAATATCGCGGGCGTTTACAAGCTTAAAATTATAATCAAAAGCGGGCTGTTGGAATTGCGAAGGAATAGCGGCCACAAGTCTCTCGCCAACACGTGAAATGTACGCCTGTGCCTGGCTGTCGTTCAAGATCGGAAACTGCTGCTCGACTTGTCTTGAAGCATCACGGCCGATCTTTACATCGTCCTGCACCTTGTACTTATTCTTGGGCATATTGACCCGCGTCTGAGCCGTAACGGCCATCGGCAGCATCGACATCGCCCAAATCAGTGCCAAAACCAGTATGCTTTTATTTCGTGTTTGATTTTTCATCGTATTTCTCCGTACCTGTTTTGCGAGTTTAGATAAATCGGTAACGATAATCAATACCGAAATTACGTGCTTGTGATGAAAAAACCTTGTATCCGGTTGCCGAGAACCAACGCGCTCGAAACCACGGATTGTGAGCCGGGTTGAAGATTAGAGGCCAATTAAAAGGAAGAGGAGTAAAACGCAGGTTAAACCCGACGACTAGTGAGACATGCGCCGGGATGCCTGTTCAAGTTCAAAAGTTTCCAAATGCTTGTGATCTCGGGTGGACATAGGGTGAAGGGCCATTTTAATCCGTCGGATCAAGGCTAAAACATCTTTTGAGTCGATCTTATGGCCGTGCCTTTTCTCGACAAGAAATGCAAAAGCCAAATCATTTCCTAAGTCATCTATTAGATCCATATGTTTTCCCTATCTCAAAAGTTTTATAGCGAAACCTTTATAGTATGAATGCAATGTTAATACGATGTTAACGAATTGTTAAATATTTGCCGGCTTGACTTAACCTCAAATCAAAATTAAGTATAATTTAAACCTTACAACAACTTGTTTGAATTACAATTAGTGGAAAAAACGATTTACGACTTTAATTGGATAATAATTTTCCAAGTCTCACACAATTCGATCTGGAAAGCAATTGATAACGCAAGGAGATTTTAGTGCTTCAAAAAACAATATATCGAAAGTTTGCGAGTGTTGGTCTGATCGTCTTATTCGCACTGGGAGTCGGGTGCAGCGGTCAAAAGATCGGTCAAAGCAGCGGTACATCCTCGCCCGGCGGAGCGGTTCGCCTTCAGGGTTCGGGAGCAAGCTTTCCAAAGCCTATCTATGAAAAATGGGTAAACGAATTCGGAAAGATAAATCCCGGAATCAGCATCGATTATCAGGCTACCGGATCGGGGGCCGGGCAAAAGGCTCTTCTGGCCAAAACCGCTGATTTCGGTGCGTCCGACGATCCAATGAGCGATTCAGACATAAAGAGTGCGGGAAGCGAAATCCTTCATATTCCGACGGTGCTCGGAGCTGTGGTTTTGACCTATAATCTCGAAGGCGTCAAGGAACCTCTTAAGCTTTCATCGCAGACGATCTCGGATATCTATCTCGGCAATATAAAGAAGTGGAACGACGCGAAGTTAAAAGCGGACAATCCTACATTGAACCTGCCCGACACGGATATTCTGCCGGTTTACCGGGCGGATTCAAGCGGAACTTCGGCCGTTTTCACTGATTTCCTTACGAAAACCGTTCCCGAATGGAAGGAAAAGGTCGGCATGAATAAACAGCCGAGTTGGATAACGGGTGTCGGCGTGGGAGCTAAAGGCAACGACGGGGTAATGGGCCAGGTAAAACAGTCTCCGAATTCCATCGGCTATGTGGAACTGACCTTTGCCAAAGCGAACAAATTGCCGTCTGCCCTGGTGAAGAACAAGGCAGGTGATTTTGTCGAAGCTTCGCTGGAAAGCGTATCAGCCGCCGCCGCCGCTTCTGTGGCGGCAATGCCTGATGATCTGCGGGTGCAGATAACCGATGCCGAAGGAGCGGGAGTGTATCCGATCGCGAGCTACACTTACATTCTGGCGTATAAAGATCAACCGGATGCCAACAAGGGAAAGGCTATCACCGACTTTTTGTGGTGGGCAATTCACGACGGTGAAAAATTCGTCAAGGATCTTCATTATTCGCCTCTTCCGGCTGAGGTGGTCAAGAGGGTTGAAGTAAAGATAAATTCGATGACAAATAACGGCACGCCTTTACGCCAACAATAACTTTCTGGTTCGGGAGATGCATATTGGCACAAACAGGCGCCATCGGCGATAAAATATTCCGCACAATTTTACTGCTCGCGGCCGCGAGCATTTTGTTGATCGTTGTCGCGATCTTCTACATGATGGTCCAGAATTCCCTGCCGACGCTGGAAAGATTCGGCATCGGTTTCCTGACCGGAAGTGAATGGCGGCCTGCGCAGGAAGAATTTGGAGCCCTCCCCTTTATTTACGGAACCCTGGTTTCGTCTCTGATCGCTCTCGTGCTTGCCGTTCCGATCTCTCTCGGGATCGCAATTTTCCTCGTCGAGCAAGCGCCTATAAAAATTGCTCGCCCGATAGCGTTTATGGTTGAACTTCTGGCGGCAATACCTTCGGTCGTTTACGGTTTATGGGGAATTTTCGTGCTTGCCCCGTTTATCCGCAATCATCTCGGGGTATTTCTACAGGACTATCTGGGCTGGCTTCCTTTTTTTCAGGGACGGCTCACCGGCATCGGGATGCTGACAGCGGGAATTATCTTGGCACTGATGATAACGCCTATAATAACGGCTGTCGTGCGTGATGTTTTGGAAGCGGTTCCCACGACCCAACGCGAGGCGGCCCTGGCCCTTGGTGCGACAAAATGGGAGACTACCACGATTGTGCTTGGTAATGCAGCTTCAGGCATCGCCGGTGCGGTAGTTCTCGGATTGGGCAGAGCAATCGGTGAAACGATGGCGGTGACAATGGTTATCGGAAATTCACCGCAAATTTCAGCCTCGCTTTTCGAACCGGCGAACACAATAGCTTCGCTGCTCGCGGCAAATTTTGCCGAAGCGACAGATAGAATATATTTGAGTGCGCTGATCGAGATCGGGCTTGTTTTGTTTTTGGTCACTTTCGTAGTCAATGCTTTAGCGAAGCTCCTGATAATGAGTGTCGGAGGAAATTCAAGTAGCTCTAAGCACGTATAATTTTGAAGATGGCGAATACGGAACAATCAGTGCATCGCAAAAGAAGGATCGTTAACAGTTTAATGACGATCCTGACGGCTGCTTGCGCGGTATTTGCGACATCTATCCTGCTCTTTATAATTTCCTACATTGCCATCCAAGGTTTTTCCTCACTCAGCTTTCAGTTTCTGACCGATACGCCGAAACCCGTCGGCGAGGGCGGCGGTATCGGAAATGCGATCGTGGGTTCGGCAATGATGACGGCCCTGGCTGTCGTTCTTGGCCTGCCGGTCGGTATCGCCGCTGGCGTCTATTTGGCCGAATATGGAAAAAACTGGTTCGGGAACATCGTTCGTTTTGTGGCAGACACGCTTATCGGCATTCCTTCCATAATCATTGGCATTTTTATATACACGCTAGTGGTTATGCCGATGGGAAGACAGTCGGGGCTTGCCGGCGGGCTCGCTCTTGCAATAATTATGCTGCCGATTGTTGCCCGAACGACCGAGGAAATGATCCGTCTGGTGCCAAATTCGATGCGGGAAGGAGCTTTGGCGCTCGGAGCTCCGCAATGGCGTGTTTCGTGGAATATAGTGCTGCCCGCAGCCGCCTCGGGCATTGCAACGGGGGCGATGCTTGCTATAGCCCGAATTACCGGCGAAACGGCGCCGCTTCTGTTTACAGCGCTAAACAGCCGTTTCTATAATTTTTTTTACGATCAGCCGATGTCGTCTCTAACGGTACAGATATACAATTACGCGACCGGTCCATTTGAGGTGGAACACGCTATGGCTTGGGCGGCGACGCTCATCCTGGTAGGTTTGATACTGGTAATAAACATTTTTGTCCGATTTTTAACGAGGAAGAAGTTTTAACATATCGCGGCCGCGTTGGCAGCTTTACATATTAATGGAAAGTAAAATAAGTATTTCCAATTTGGATTTTTTCTACGGCAAAGCTCAGGCCTTATTCGACATAACGCTCGAAATTCCTGAACGCCAGATCGTGGCTTTTATCGGCCCCTCCGGCTGCGGCAAATCCACCTTTTTGCGGACTCTAAACAGAATGAACGATACGATCCCCATCGCGAGCGTGACCGGAACCGTTATGATCGATGGCGAAGATATTTATAAAGCCGGAACGGATGTTGTGGCCTTGCGTCGAAAGGTTGGGATGGTTTTCCAAAAATCGAACCCTTTTCCAAAATCGATCTTCGACAATGTTGCGTACGGTATCCGAATCAACGGAATTCACACCAGCAAGGCCGATCTCGCAGCGAGGGTGCAAAAAGCTTTGGCCGATGCCGCCTTGTGGGATGAAGTAAAGGACAGGCTTACTACATCGGCGTTCGGCCTTTCGGGCGGCCAGCAGCAACGTCTGTGTATCGCACGGGCACTCGCGGTGCAGCCCGAAGTGATCTTGATGGATGAGCCGGCGTCAGCGCTCGACCCGATTGCGACGCAAAAGATAGAAGAACTTGTCGTCGAACTCAAACGCGAGTACACCATCGTGATCGTCACCCATAATATGCAGCAGGCCGCCCGCGTTTCGGATAAAACAGCCTTTTTTATGTTGGGAAAGCTGATCGAATACAATCCGACGCAGAAAATGTTTACCAACCCGGATGAGAAATTGACCGAAGATTATATTACGGGTCGGTTCGGATAATATTTCAATTCAGAAGTCTGACCGCAAGGGAGGGCTTTCTTCAGGCTTCTACAAAAAAATGTGGTAAATTATTAGTAATGGAACATCGAATTATTGATCAACAGCTCAATCGTTTACGGGACAAGATCCTGCTTCTCGGTGGTGCGACCGAGGCTGCGGTGAACCGTGCAATGCAGTCTCTGACCAACCGCGACAGTGATCTTGCCAAACGCGTTCTTGAGGAAGACAAGATCATTAATCAAATGGAGCTAGAGATCGACCGGATGAGTATCGAGATCCTTGCGCTTCAGCAGCCCGCCGCGCATGACCTTCGCTTTGTCATATCGGTCGCAAAGATCACGCCGATCCTGGAACGGATTGCGGATCATGCAAGCAACATCGCGGAAGCTGCCCTCATCCTTAACGACGAACCCCAGCTCAAGAATTATGTCGATTTTCCAATAATGGCTCAAACGGCCGCGGAGATGCTTCGAGCCGCTCTCGATGCGTTTACCGCCGAGGATGCCGACATTTCCCGCGAGGTGATAAAGCGTGATAAGGAAATTGACGCAAGCTATCACCGCGTATTTAACGAATTGCTCGAAATGATGATCGACAATCCATCGGCGACGACCAGCGCCGCACATTTGCTTTTCGTGGCAAAGCATCTTGAGCGGATCGGCGACTACGTCAAGGACATCTGTGAACTCAATGTCTATCTGCGCGAGGCCGCTTTTATCAAACACAGCTCTATCCAATAACTTTATCCGACGGTTTTGATCACCGGCGCATCCTTAAGTACGGGCAGAATTGCGCAAGTCTGCCGATTCTTATGGAAGGTTCAGCGACGCTTGCCTTAACGATGTCAAAGTGACATCATTTTTATTAGGATGTCGGCGATTGCCGGATGCGGTAGATGTTATGTCCAACGTAATAAAGAATACTCTGGTCTTTGAAGATTATCTCGTATTGCCCGATGAAGAAATCGGCGAGCGGATCGAAGCCGCGCGTGCGGAATTGGGCAAGCGTGTTGTAATTCTCGGCCATCATTACCAGCGCGACGAAGTTATTCGCCACGCGGATCTAACCGGTGATTCGTATCAGCTTTCAGTAATGGCTTCGCAGACGGAGGCCGAATACATAGTATTCTGCGGCGTTCATTTCATGGCCGAGTCAGCGGACATTCTTGGAAAGCCGCACCAGCGCGTCATACTTCCGGATCTTGGCGCTGGGTGTTCGATGGCGGACATGGCGACGATTGACCAGGTCGAGGACGCGTGGGAACAGCTTCGCGAAATCGGCGTTTTGAAATCTAACGTTGCACCGATCACATATATGAATTCGTCGGCCGCGATCAAGGCCTTTTGCGGCAGAAACGAAGGCGTCGTATGCACTTCCTCGAACGCGGTCCCGCTCTTCGACCGTTATCTAAAAGAGTTCGATAAGATGTTTTTCTTTCCCGACCAGCATCTTGGCCGGAACACCGGTGCGAAATTCGGGATCCCGCTCGACAAAATGGCCTTATGGAACCCACACGAAGAGCTTGGTGGAAATACCGAGGAAGAACTGCACGAAGCAAAGCTGATATTATGGCGAGGCCATTGTTCGGTTCATGGAAGGTTTAAGCCGTGGCATGTCGATAAAATTCGTGCCGACATTCCCGGTGTGCAGGTCCTGGTTCATCCGGAATGCATCCGTGAGGTCGTGGAAGTAAGCGATCTGAACGGCTCGACTTCATTTATTATTAAAACGGTCGAAAATGCACCGGCTGGGACGAAATGGGCGATCGGAACCGAAGTGAATTTGGTAAATCGCCTCGCAGACCGTTTTCCCGATCAGGAAATCCACCTGCTCGCTCCCGATCTGTGCATGTGCGCGACTATGTACCGAATCGCTCCGCAAAATCTGGCGTGGGCAGTGGAAAATCTGCTCGATGGAAATGTCATTAACGAGATCGTTGTAGAACCCGCAACGAAGCGTTTCGCGGGAATAGCACTGGAAAGAATGATCAACTTCACTGAGCAAAATCAGAAAAGTAGGATTAGGCACGAATTACTCAAATAACTTCCTTTCATTAAGCAATTTGTGGCTGAAATACGCCGATGGCCGATAAAAAAGATAAATTGCCCGACAATTGTTCGGGCAAATTTTATGTTGACCGCCAGTGCATCGACTGCGATGTGTGCCGCGATACTTCACCTGAAAATTTTGCCCGTAACGATGAAAACGGTTATTCGTTCGTTCAAAAACAACCTGAAACATCAGAAGAAATCGAATTATGTGAAGAGGCAAAGAACGCCTGCCCAGTCGAGGCGATCGGCGAAGATGGTGATCCGTTTGGCATATAATTGCGGAATTAGTCAATCGTTAAAATGTACACCGGCAAGGAAGACTAGGCCTTCCAAACGACTATAATTTCCAAATTGACCTACCGCGCAAACTTCCTCTTTTTGTTCCGCTGCCAACACAAATGATATTATACTCAATTGCACTTTTTACAGAATGCCTGCATTAATAATCATATATGGCCGGAATTTCCGAAATAGAACAGACAGCTTCAAACCGCAATTTCGATCTGGGCATAGTCGGCTTCCGGTACTCAGATTTATTTGACGCCATTAAACTGAAAGAGCTTGCCGAAAAGTTTTACGCCGAAGTCGCTGAAAAGGAGCCGGTGCTGCACGATGCCCTGGCTAAATATATTGCCTCGCACGGCATCGGTTATGAAAAACGCGTCGAATCAAAGATCCTGACCGACGCCGCTCCGTTTCTTTCAGATTTTATCGGCCGCATGTTCGGCATCAGCCGCGAACGCTCCGAACTTGAAAAAGAGATACTTCAGCAGAATCCAGTCTGGAAATATAAATTTTTTGTTCAGCGGCGGGCAGTAAAAACCTATAAAGCCGAAGAAATTGCATCGCTGAATCAAATGGATCTTTCTTTGGCGCTCATCGAACTGCGAAACACGGCATTCGACGAGACTTTGATCTATGACGAGGAATTAGCAGTTGCCGACATCACTTCCAGGTTGCTTGACGCCGAAGAACTTTTGTCGAAACAGCTCGACGTTACCGCTCCCGTTCAGGAAACAATAAATAAGATCAGCGAGGCATTCGACCGGCTGCGTGACAAAACATTTGGCAGAATGTTCTCGCAATTCATCCTCGAAATCGAAGAAACGGGTGACCTGCTTCAAATTAAAGCAGCACTTCGCCTGCTGGAAGCGAGGTCCGCGGCTGAATTCTACAAAAAAGAAAAACGCTGGGCGTCTTTCAAGACTCCGCATGCCCTCGATTATCAAAACCTTGTCCATTTGATACGGCCGGAAGAGGATTTGCCGAACGTGATGCGAGGTAAAGCCCCGGAAATGCGCCGCCGTGACGGATTCAAACTTACGGACGACCGCGGCACTATGCGCGAGGCCCTTTACGAAGTCGATTATTGCCTGATCTGCCATGAACGCTCAAAAGATTCGTGCTCGACGGGACTTCGCGAACCGGACGGCACGCCGAAACGTAACCCGCTCGGCATCAAACTCGAAGGCTGCCCGCTCGACGAAAAAATCTCGGAGATGCATCTGCTGAAAAAGCAGGGCGATTCGATCGGCTCGCTGGCGCTCGTGATAATCGATAATCCGATGTGCGCCGGAACGGGCCACCGCATCTGCAACGACTGCATGAAGGGCTGTATTTTTCAGAAGCAGGAACCGGTCAACATTCCGCTTGCCGAGACCGCCACGCTGACCGACGTGCTGAATCTGCCTTACGGTTTTGAGATTTACAGTTTGCTGACGCGTTGGAATCCGCTGAATGCACGGCGGCCCTATTCACTCCCGTACAACGGCAAAAACGTGATGGTCGTTGGGCTTGGCCCCGCCGGCTACACGCTTGCGCACTATCTTTTGAACGAAGGATTCGGCGTCATCGGCGTTGACGGTTTGAAGATCGAGCCGTTGCCGGAAGACTGGACCGGCAACCACGGAAAATCCTGCCCGAAACCGATCAAGGACATTAGCGAGATTACCGAAGACCTCGATGAACGCATACTTTCCGGCTTCGGCGGCGTTTCGGAGTACGGCATCACGGTGCGTTGGGATAAAAATTTCCTGACGATGATCCAGCTTATGCTGACTCGTCGGAAAAGATTCAGGCCATACGGCGGTGTTCGTTTCGGCGGCACATTGACGATCGAAGACGCATGGGCCTATGGATTCGATCACATCGCGATCGCGACCGGTGCGGGCCGCCCGACGATCGTGCCGATGAAAAATAATCTTATCCGCGGCATCCGCCAAGCGTCGGATTTTCTGATGGCGCTGCAGTTGACCGGAGCATTTAAGAAAGATACGCTCTCGAATTTGCAGGTTCGGCTTCCGGCCGTGGTTATCGGAGGCGGTTTGACAGGCGTCGATACGGCGACAGAGATATTTGCTTATTATCCGGTGCAGGTCGAGAAAATGCTTGGTAAATACGAGCAAATCATTGAGGAATTCGGCGAGGAAGAATCGCTGGCGAAATTCGATGAAGAAGAGCTTCGCGTGCTGCAGGAATTTTTGGGACACGGCCGGGAGATTCGCGCCGAACGTCAGCGTGCCGCAAGCGTCGGCGAGTTGCCGAACTTTGTTCCGATGATCCAAAGCTGGGGCGGAGTTTCGCTCATCTACCGAAAGCGTATGCAGGATTCGCCCGCTTATCGCTTGAACCACGAGGAAGTTCAGAAGGCGCTCGAAGAAGGCATAAATTTCGTCGAATGCATGAATCCGGCGGAGGCAGTTCCCGATGAATACAACGCCGTCAAAGCTTTAATTTTCGAGCGGCTGAATTACGCGGCCGACACCGGTAAATTCGACAAAACCGGCGAAATGGTCGAATTCCCCGCCCGTACCGTTTGCGTCGCCGCCGGAACATCGCCGAACGTCATTTACGAAAAGGAAAAGCCCGGCACATTCGAATTAGACGAATGGCGTCAATTTTTCCTTCCATACAAACTCGAAAAGAACGGTGACGGAAAACTTCATGCCGTTAAGGCTGAAAAAGGTGAGACCGGATTTTTCACGTCGTACCAAAAGGACGGAAAATTCATTAGCTATTACGGTGACAATCATCCTCAGTATGCCGGAAATGTCGTAAAAGCAATGGCATCGGCAAAGCACGGTTATCTAAAAGTGGTCGAGCTTTTCGGCGAAGAACTCGCGACACGCGGGCCGCTGCCGCAAACGGAACGCGACCAGATATTCGATAAACTCGAAGCTGTTCTGGATGGAGAAATCCGAGCCTATGTCGTCAAGGTCGAACGCCTGACACCGACCATCGTCGATGTGATCGTCAAAGCTCCGCTGCAAGCGAGAAAATTCGAGCCGGGACAATTTTACCGTTTGCAGAATTTCGAAACGTCCGCTCCGGTCGTTGACGGAAAGCGATTGGTGATGGAAGGCCTCGCACTAACCGGTGCGTGGGTTGACGAGGAAAAAGGCTTGCTGTCGATGATCGTACTCGAAATGGGAACGTCTTCGCGGCTGTGTTCGCTGTTAAAAGAAGGTGAGGAAATTCTGGTAATGGGCCCGACCGGGACGCCGACTGAAATTCCTGAAAATGAAACCGTTCTGCTGGCCGGCGGCGGACTTGGAAACGCAGTGTTGTTCTCGATCGCCCGCGCGCTTCGCGACAATAATAATCACGTAGTTTATTTTGCCGGTTATAAAGACGGCGGCGACCTATTCAAGCGCGAGGAAATAGAGAACGCGACCGACCAGATCATCTGGGCGACCGATTACGGTGTGGAGATTCAGCCGCAGCGTCTGCACGATTATCATTTTCGCGGAAATATCGTTCAGGCGATGATCGCTTATGCCGAAGGTAGATTAGGTGAAAAGAAGGTTGAGTTAAGCGATGTCGATAGAATTATCGCCATCGGCTCCGACCGCATGATGAACGGCGTCCGCGAATCGCGTCACACGACGCTCAAACCATATCTAAAGGAACAGCATGTCGCCATCGGATCGATCAACAGCCCGATGCAGTGCATGATGAAGGAAGTCTGCGCCCAATGCCTCCAACGCCACGTAAACCCGCACACCGGCGAGGAATTTTTCGTCTTCTCCTGCTTCAACCAGGACCAGCACCTCGATTTCGTCGATTTCAAAAATCTAAACGAACGCCTCCGCGCCAACAGCATCCAGGAAAAGCTGACAAACATGTGGCTCGACCGAGCTTTTGGACGGGATGAGTTCAAGAAGCTTTATGGACAGATCAGCTGATTATAATGTGAGCATCATGACATCAAATTTCAGATGTCTTGATGTTGCATTAGGGAGGTAAATCGGTTAGAATAAGTTAATGAGAACTACTCTAACTATAGACGATGACGTGGCATACGACTTAAAAAAAGCCCAGGAAGACAATCCAGCCAAATCTTTTAAGGTTATAGTTAATGAAGCGCTGCGCTTCGGGCTGCGGCCTAAAAAAAATCCCAGAAAAAAAAACGAATTTAAGCTCATTACCTATCCGATAGGTTTACGAAAGGATCTAAATCTTGACAATATCGAAGAACTTTTGGATATTATTGAGGGTCCCAACCGGAAATGATCCTTCCTGACGTTAATATCCTTCTTTACGCTCATGACGAAAATAGCGAGTTTCACGCCGTGGCTTCGGCTTGGCTAAAATCCGTTCTTTCTACCGAACAGGTGTTCTTCTCCTGGCACACAATTACGGGTTTCTTACGGATAATTACAAATCATAGAGTCTCGGCTAATCCTTTGACGATAGTCCAAGCGGTCGAGATTGTTGAATCCTGGCTAGAGCCGGATAACAGTCATTTGATTTCCTTGGAGAAAAAGAATTGGCCTCTGTTTTCTGCCATGCTCACTGACGGACAGGCGAGCGGAAATTTAGTAATGGACGCTCACCTTGCCGCAATGGCTGCCTCAAGTGGAGCAATTCTCGCCAGCACCGACCGCGATTTTTTGCGATTTTCCGGAATTAAGGTTATTAACCCGATCAAAGATGTCAACTGATCGTTTGATCACTTTATCGGGAAAAATCCGCGTCATTATTTGCGACGCTCCCGACGAGAAGCCGCGATTCAGCTTCGACTTCCGCGTCGGTCATCGGTTCGTCCAAGTCCGCAAGCCGGTCTGCTGTCGCAAACAGTTTATTGACCCGGCGGCGGCGTATCTCCGTTCGCAGCATTGAAGCAATAAATTACGGTCTGAGCAAGCCGTTAGCTTCGGCTTCACGAGCTAGATTATCAGGCAGTGTTAAAAGAATTTCTGACATAGCAAGATGATATCTCGCAATCAGGCAGAGTCAAAACAAATTCGGTTTCTGATTGAACGGGAATTAGCAAAAGGAAGTCGTCGAACACTAAGACAGGCCGCCACTCAAGCAAAAGTTTGAAGACCCGTTGATGCCAAAGCGGCTGAAATGGTGTGTCTGGTCAAGCGCGGATGAGGGTCGAGAATTTGCTAACGGTTTCTCCGGCAGCAAGCTTTTCAAGAACAAGCTCAACGGTGATTAACGTCCCGGCGACGACAGGTTTGCCCATCATTACGTCAGGATTAGTTTCAATTAAATTCAACTCCATAGCATTAGGATTATACTTTAGAACACGAAAACCGCGCATGTTCGGCGATCGAGTTCCGAACGATAATTAAACGTAGGACGAAACAGATCACACAATGTCGGGGAAATTAAAGCCCGTTGATAAGAAAGTTGCTGTTTCGCTGTCACGTCCAGTCAGTTGTTCGGTGTCGTCTTTGTCAAAAAACTACTCTTTCAACTTCAACTCTTTTCCTTTGCCGAGAACAGCTAAATCTTCCGTCGCAAGTTCAAGCCACCGCGAATCGCAAAAGCTAGTTTCAAACACATCTCCGCTTTTGAAAGCGTAAATCAAATAGTTTTCACGCATTTTAACAGGCAAGCCGCAAGCACCGGCAGATGCGGGCGCACCGACAACTGTTATGAATTGTTCTTTCACTCCTTTCCAATATCTCAAAACTTTGAACTTAATAGCAACCGCGGCCCGCTCGCTTTTGTCATTCCGTCCGATTTCAACAACTTCACCGACAAAAGCGACTTTAGCTTTACGCAGCTTTTTGCTCGGCTTCATAATTTCGCACTCGCACGGATAAACCACCGAAGCTGAAAGACCGATAAAAGTTAAAAGTAAAACTGTTCTGATTAAGGTTTTCATTTTAGTCTGTTAAAAAAGCCAAGAGACACCAAACTATTTGATAACACCCACGCGATAAATAATATCCTGGAATCCAAGTATTACGATTGCGAGTAACTGGAGTTCCGGCATATCACAAATGCAAACCTACATGTGCATCGACCTTTCCGACTATATCGCCGCGACGGTTCTTGATTAGCATGGGCGAAAGTTCGGGAAGTTGGGATGGTTCTAATAATCCGAGCTGCCGCAGTAATTCGGCGGCGGCGACGGGACGGGCGCGCATATCGTCGCCGTCCTCGACCTTTAAGGCGATTCCCAGGCCAGATGGCCATTGGTCGCTTGGCAATACACCGCAAAGCCAGACGCCGTCGGCACCGACCTTGGAAATCAGCTTTCCCGGCGCGGCTTTCATCAGTATTGTATCGAGGCGCTCGGTGCCGCCGATGACATCGGGGCAATTGAGCATCGCCTGTGTGAGCCTTTCGGCCGCATCCCGCAGATCTTCGTCAAAACCGCTGGGCGGCGAGATCAGATTCAGAAAACTCTTTGCCATCGCGAGGATCGATACCGCAAAAATCGGAGCGGAGCAGCCGTCAATGCCGATTTGAATTTGGCTCGCCGGAGTTTCCGTAAAAACAGAAACGGCGTGAAGTATCGCCTGCTGTACTGGATGATCGATCTCCTCGTAAGTGGCCAGGTCGGCCCCGAGATGTTTGGCGAGTGCGAGCATAGCCGTATGTTTGCCGGAGCAATTATTATGAAGCTGCGTCGGCTCCTTGCCGTAACGCAGCATGCGCTCGGCCTCTTGTGCAAAAAACGGCGGGTGAGCGCCGCATTGAAGATCGCTCTCTGACAAGCCGACCTTTGCGAGC
>JACMMN010000211.1 GCA_014379075.1 Pyrinomonadaceae bacterium
ACGCTGCTTCTCATCGCGGGCGGTATAACGCTGGGCCGGCTGTTGGAGCAGTCCGGCATCGTAAAAGAGTTTTCGGCTAACGTTCCATTCTCCGAAATGAACGTTACGCTGAGTCTTTTTATAATCTGTTTCGCGAGCGCCCTGCTCTCGGCGTTTATGAGCAATACCGCAACGGTCGTCATACTAATACCGCTTGCGACCGCGATAATTCCGGCTCCTTCAACCGCTATTCTGGTCGCGATCTCAGCATCGTTCGGCATTCCGTTTGTTGTCGGCACACCGCCAAATGCAATGGTTTTTGGTGAAGGCGGCGTGAAATTTGGTGACTTGTTTTGGCCGGGGCTGGGGCTGATGGTAATAGGCTGCCTCATAGTTAGTCTGACTGGCCGGGCCGTGTTAAATTTTGTCGGGATTCCATGAGATAGATCTGCCCGCTGGCAAAAGAGATCGGCTTGCTCCTACCTCCGAAAGGGATATACTTCCCTTATATGCAAAAACACCTGCGAGATTACGCGAAGATGCTGCCGAGTGCAGACGTCAATGCACTTCCCGAACGGGAAAAAAGAGTTGTAACACATTACAACGAACGGTCGCCGATTAGTCACGATACCAACGTAGAGTTCGAAAAAGAGTTGACCTTTGGGCAGAGGCTGGCGGATAAGGTTGCTTCGTTTGGCGGTTCATGGGCGTTTATCAGCATCTTTTTAGTTGCTCTGGTTGCCTGGGTCGCTCTCAATTCCTTCATTCTGGCACGAAGCAGTGATTCGTTCGATCCTTATCCGTATATTTTGCTGAACCTGTTTTTGTCTATGATCGCGGCACTTCAGGCTCCGATCATCTTAATGTCGCAAAACCGGCAATCGGTAAAAGACAGGCTCGATGCCGCACATGATTATGAGGTAAACCTGAAAGCGGAACTAGAGATCCTCGGCCTGCACGAAAAGATCGACGAACTGCGGGAAAGCAAATGGAACGACCTGGTTTCGATGCAGCAGGAACAGATAGGATTATTGACACGGCTGTTGAAGGAACGTTAATGCGGTTTGGAAGTTCGGCGGAGCAGCGATAAGGGTCGAAGAAACGGAATCGGCGGAGATCAAACCTCTTGTGCAACGCGTCGGTAACGGTCATCCTCTTGTCATTGCCCGAGAATACTTCCAGCCGATGACTTCGCAAAATTGTTTTTTTTTAACGTCACTCGCTGTGCGATTTTTTTCGTGCATCGTGTCCGGCGATTTTTGCGGCGGACGGACGGGAGCTCAAAAAGTACGTTAAAGGCTGAATGAACGGGGTCAAATGAAAGGTTTGCAACCGTGCTATTATTAACCGTTTATTTAACAGACGGGTAAAAACTACTCTCCATCAGACGAATCAGTTCTCAGGATTCGGTACCATCGACAATTTAGTTTGTAAGCGATACGGGTGATCTATGAAGCAATTACTTATTTTGATTTTCTGCCTTTTCACTTTTTCCATCAGTTCGTTTGCCCACGTTGCGGAGACATTCGACATTGCCACGTTTCAGCCGCCCACGGGTTGGAAAAAGCAAGCCGGTAAAGATTCGATTCAATTCTCTATCGAAGACAAGGCGAGCGGGGCTTATTGTCTGGTAACCTTGTTGAAATCTATTCCCGGTCCCGGCAATTCAAAAGAAAATTTCCACTCTTCCTGGCAGACACTGGTTAAGGGAGCCGTAAATGTAGCTTCCGCACCACAGATGTTTCCTTCGAACAATCCCGAGGACTGGGCGTTGGAAGGTGGATTCGCAACCTTTAATAAAGGCGGCGAGAAAGGCATTGCAGTGCTCTATACGATCAGCGGTTACGGGAAAATGGTGAATATCATGATCCTCACAAATACACAGGCATACGAACCAAACATCACCGCATTTGTGGAATCGATCACCTTAAAAAAGCCAACTGTCGAAACGGAACCTATAAAGGCCCCGAATCTGTCCGCCGCTGCTTCTCTGCCACATTCCGCGAGTGGTTACGGTTATGCCACTACCAAGTTTGACGACGGATGGACAAGCACCGTTCAGGAAGACTGGGTGCAAGTAGATAAAGGAAGCACGAGAGTGCTGATCCATTATCCGAATAAGGCGGCCGACGCTTACAACTCTGTCGTTTTGGATGGACTGAAAAAAGCCTGGGACGTCCTCGTCTCGCCGCGATATAGTGCGGCCAGGAATTTCTATTTTAGGCCGATCACCGGCTGGCAATCGATCGAGTTTGCCGAGGCCGATATGACCGAGGCCGGCACGGGCCGGAGCGTTTACGTCGTTCTCTTTAAAATGAACTATTCGAACGGCAGCGGCCGCTACCTCGAATTCATAACGTCGAGTAAGGAGGCATTCGAGCGGGAATTCCGGCCGTATCACGAAAAGACAACCGGGTGGGGAAAATTGGAGGCAATGGTCAATTACAACAAATTCGGAGTCACCGCCGCCGACCTCAAGGGTAAATGGACAAACGACTTTGCAGGCTCGCTTTCATACGTGAACGCCTACACCGGTGCCGCCGCCGGGACGGACACGCACGCTTCGATCGAGAACTTTGCATTTGGGCCGGGCAGTGCTTATAAATGGGACCTCGGCGTGGCGAGCGGAGCGGTCGGGAATATCAAATTCCAGGGCGTGAAATCGGCGGGCAGAGTTTCAGTGCCCAATATCTGGCAGGCCACATTTTCCAGCATCGAAGGAAGGCCGAGAACTTACAACGCCTATTTTTCCTGTATCAAAGGAGCAAGGGTCTTGTGGCTGGACGGCAGGCCGTTCGGTAAGCTCGATTAAATTAATGCCCGGAACTGAGAACCGAGGAAATTATGCAAAGAGAACATTATAAGAATCTGGTGATTTTACTATTCGCATCGGCAATTATCTTCGTGAATGTTGGGATATCATTCGCTCAAGCGTCGGAGACCTTCGATATTGCCACGTTCCAGCCGCCAAAAGGCTGGCAAAAACAAGACAAGGGCGGCGTCGTTATCTTTAACACTTCCAACGAACAGAAAGGAACTTACGCAGTTATCACGCTTTTTGCGAGCGGGACCAGTTCCGGCGACACGAAAAGCGATTTCGACGGTGATTGGGCGGAATTTATCGCCGGGCAAATGGGCGTAAAGGGCAAGCCAGCGATCGAACCGGCTGCAAAAGCAGATGGCTGGGATGTTGTTACGGGCGGCACCAGCTTTGAAAACGAGATGGGTGCGGCCGCGGTATTGATGAGCACCTATTCAGGGTTCGGCAAAACATTCAGTGCGGCGGCGGTCTTTAACAGTCAGGACAACTTGGCGGCTATCGAAGCTTTTGCTGCTTCGATCAAGTTAAAAAGACCGGAAGCCGGGAAACAAGTTAAAGGTAATCTGCCAGCCAGTAACCCAACCAAAGCTGCTTCAAACGGTTTTGCTTTTACCACCAGTAACTTTGATGATGGTTGGAACAGTGTGGTGAATGAAGATTGGGTCGAGGTAACAAAAGGGAATGTAAAAGTATTGCTTCATTACCCGAATGCAGTAACCGGTAAATACTATTCTGATTCGGGTGAAGGAATAAATGCCGGGTGGAACAGTCTGGTTACTCCCCGATACAACGGCCTGCAAAATTATACCGCCTGGTATTCTACATCCATTCTTCCGCGTCCATATTTGGCAGCAGGAAATACTACGGAAAAACGATCAGGAAAAAACGTTTATGTGGTTCTTTTTCAAAGGGGGAATACAGGCTGGATCGAAATTATTTCACCCGATAAAAATACGTTTATAAATAATTTTGGGGTGGACAATACTACGCTGGACAATTATTCCGACTCCAAACTGTTAGCTTCACTCGAAAAACTGGCAGATTATAATAGGTTTGCCGTAGCTGCCACTGACTTGAATGGAAAATGGTCGGATAAATTTTCTGCGACCTTCTTTAATTA
>JACMMN010000212.1 GCA_014379075.1 Pyrinomonadaceae bacterium
GAAGGCAGTAAGCTGATAGCGCAGGTGCTCGGGCAACCGAAATTAGAACTCTTCCCTGAATCGCCAAACAAGTTCTTCGTGAAGGAGGTCGCCGTTCAGCTCGAGTTTGTCGTTGACGGGTCCGGGAAGGCAACGGGCCTCGTCCTGTATCAAGCAGGGCAGCGAGTGCCCGCCAAGAAAATCAAATGACAAGGCTAATTGAGAACGCGCGATGAACTATTTTCGTACCACGGAATTCTCTCGATGAATAAGCTACAAAGACAGAGAATGCACTTGGTATTACGTTTATGGTTTTCGCTCCTCAACGCGGCAGTAGTTCTAGGCGTTTTCTCCGGCACTGTAACCGCACAAATCAACGACGTAAAAAATCTCGCGGCTGATCTTGAGCTCGAGATCCGGCGAGCAATGGTCGAAGGAAACATTCCTTCGGCAACTGTTGCGTTAGTCTCCGCCGACAAAGTGATCTGGACGGGCTCGTACGGCGAATCGAATCTCTGGTCACGCACACCCGCTACTACAAACACTGTCTATCTGATCGGTTCAACCTTCAAGACGATGTCCACGGTTGCCCTTCTTCAGCAAATGGAAAAAGGCAAATTCAAGCTTGATGATCGAGTTAGTGATTATTTGACGGAGTTTAAGATCCAAAATGAAGACCCGAAGAATCCGATAAGATTTCGCCATCTTTTGACGCACACTTCAGGTTTGGACGGTGATTTCGGAGCCGTTCCCGTTTGGAGCAATAACGCACCACGCGCACTCAAAGAGTATCTTCGTACATCGCTTAAGGTGACGAAACCGCCGATGACGGAAGTACATTACTCTAACCCCGCTTTTACATTGATCGGCTACCTTGTCGAGAAATTCTCCGGTGTTCCATACAATCAATATATTCAGGAAAACATTTTCAAACCGCTGGAGATGACAAGCACAGCTTTTGATCCGACGCCGGATATGGATGAGCGTTTGTCCGTACCTTACATTGTAGATGAAAAGTCCCGCCGTCAGGTGCCGGCCGTTCGAATCAAAGCCGCAGTTTACCCGGCAGGAATCGTTTACGGCACGATCTTAGATCAATCCAACTGGCTAATTGCCAATCTCAACGGCGGAGTTTTCAAAGGCAAAAGGATCATCAGCGAGGCCACCTTGGATCAGATGTTCACACGCCAATACAAACAGTTTAAGCCCGGGATCGAAGGAATCTGGGGAAACGAAACCGCCGGTTTCGGATTGACCTGGTGGGCGCAGGAACGAGACGGTGACCGTTATTTTGCACACAGCGGGAGCCTTTCCGGCTACACCGCATTTCTACTTGGAAATCGTGATCGCAAGCTGGGCTTTGCAATCCTGACCAATGGAAACCGTGCGCATCCGCACCTTTTTAAGTTGGCCGACCGGGCGATCGATCTAATGAAAAAATATTCCGTCGCTGCCCCTGTTTCGCAGACTATTTCGGGTGGTAATAAATGAAAAATCATCTTCGATGCATCTTTGTCGGCACGCTGGTCTGCCTCCTTGTTTTGAACGTGCTCGCAACACCGATCGCGGCACAAACGGACGGAAGTTTGTATGACATCGTTATTCGAAACGGCCGCGTGCTCGACGGCGCGGGAAATCCATGGATCGCGGCCGACGTTGCGATTGAAGATGGCCGCTTTGTCCGATTCGGCAAGATTGAGGGCAAGGGCAAACAGGAAATCGACGCGAAGGGCAGATACGTTTCGCCCGGCTGGATCGATATGCTCGATGCATCGGGAGGAGTTCTGCAGACAAACGGTCTGGCCGAAAGTAAGCTCCTGATGGGCGTAACCACGGGCATTGGAGGTGAAGGCGGAACGCCCGTTCCGGCCGACAAGATCGCTGAATACTTCGCCGGTCTCGAGAAAAGCGGCATCAGCATGAACTTTGGCACGTACTATGGCGAGACGCAGGCGCGTGTCGCCGTATTGGACCAGGAGGCACGCGATCCGACGCCCGAAGAACTTTCACGGATGAGATCAATCATTGAAACCGCTATGAAGGGCGGGGTTCTTGGCATCTCAACGGCGCTCATCTATCCGCCTGCAAGTTATTCAAAAACCGAGGAACTCGTCGAGATGGCCAAGGTTGCTGGACGCTACGGCGGCATTTATGCGAGCCACATCCGCGGCGAAGGCAAGGAACTCGTCGAGTCGATCGAAGAAGCGATCACTATTGGCGAAAAAGGGGGATTGCCGGTCGAGATCTATCACCTCAAGGCGGCTTATCAGCCTGGCTGGGGAAAACTGATGCGCGAGGCGGGCGAAAAGATCGAAGCGGCGCGAAGCCGGGGTCTGGATGTTGCGGCTGACATGTATCTTTATACGGCGGGCGGTACAGGGCTAAGCGCCGTTATTCCTTCGTGGGCGTCAGACGGCGGAAACGCCAAACTGATGGAGCGGCTTAAAGATCCCGCGATTCGCGCCCGACTCAAGAACGAGATGAAAACCGGCTCGCCAGGCTGGTGGAATATTGTTGAAGCGGGCGGCTGGGACCAAATTGTCCTGGTTTACGCGGGAAATAAGGACAACGAACGATTTCAAGGCAAGAATCTTACACAGATCGCTAAGGAATGGAACAAGGAACCGGCCGACGCTGCTTTTGATCTTATCCTGCAGGGAAGTGGGAGGGTTTCGGCCCTTTTTTATTTGATGACCGAATCGGACATCGAAACCGCAATCAAATATCCATGGATAAGTTTCGGCAGCGATGCCGCGGCGTCGGCCCAACTGGCCGATCCTAAAACCGCCGGAATGGGACACCCGCGGGGTTACGGAAATTTTCCACGGGTAATCGCAAAATATGTGCGTGAAAAAAAGGTACTGACGCTCCCGGAAGCTATCCGCAAGATGACCTCGTGGCCCGCGACGAGAATGCGCATGGCTTCTCGCGGATTGATCAAAGAAGGC
>JACMMN010000213.1 GCA_014379075.1 Pyrinomonadaceae bacterium
GCTCTCGGTACTGACCCGAACAACTCGGTCGTTATCGCTCCTCGTACTGACCCGGCTTTTGCGGCCTGGTCTCTGAGATTTTCTTCCAGCAAAGGATGACGGGCATCGACTAGATCAAGCGTTTCTTCATCGGATATTTGCGGGACGATGGCTTTAAATTTTTTGCCGAATTCAACCTTTGCTTTTATAAAATCTAGCTCGGAAACCGCTTCTACACTCGCTTCTATAGCCGGAAGCTGTTCCCGCAGTTCTTCGGTTAATGCAAAGAGGATGCGGGCGATTTCGCGCTCTTCCTTGCCTTTTAGATTTTGGAGTTCGTTGTTGGCTTCTATCGCTTCGAGCGGTTCTATGAAAACGGTGGCACCGGACGAAGAAAATCCGTGTGCGACACCGCCGACCTTGCCGCGAAAATCTGATTTGACGGGAATAACGAAACGCTCGTTGCGTACGGTGACGATCTCGTCCTGGATCGCATTACCGGAGTTTCGCATTACGGTTTCGAGTGATTTGGTCAAACGTGCACGCTGTGAACTTATTTCGCGGCGGATTTTGGCAAGTTCCGGCGACGCCGAATCGTCGATCTCGCCGCCGGGGAGCAATTTTTTGTTGATCTTTTCTATTGCCGCAAGCAGGCTCGGCGGAATGTTCTCGACGATCTGCCATAAGACCGGCGCAACTTCTTTTTCCGGGTGAATAGATGAACGAGCGAATAATGCCTGATTACAGACACGGGAAACCTCAAGCAGAAGATTCGGTTCCAGCGTCGCATTTTTAATTTTTAGAATAGCGACCGCATCTCCCGGGTCTTCGAGTCCGCTGAAGGACCAGGAAACCTGCTTTTCCTCATTCAAAACAATAGTTTCCGAAACCGCCGCCAGATCGCTCTCAACCTCGATCCTGCTCGTTTTCGGGCGCAAAACTGCAAATCGCTGTTCGCCCATCGGCGTTTGGGCGTGACGGCTGACAAGTTCGAGCAGCTTTGCGTATTCTAATGTTTCTAGCGAGTAACTCATCGTGATCGTTTCTAGTTTGGCGCTCAAACGATCCTCCAAACACTATTCGGTTATTTCAACGCCTTTCCAAAAAGCGACGTAGTTTTCGATATTCTTTGCATCCGCTTTTGTTTCCGGATAATACCAAGCTGCATCCCCGTTGGTTTCTCCGCCGACAACTACGTCATAATAGCTTGCGGTTCCTTTCCAGCCGCAAACCGTATGTGTTTCCGTTGGCGAAAAAAATTCGGTATTTATTGAATCCGAGGGAAAATAATGATTTCCTTCAACAATCACGGTGTCATCGCTTTCGGCCAGGACCTGGCCATTCCAAATTGCCTTCATAAAAACTCCTATTTTTGATTCGCTTTTAGTAATATGCCGGTTTTGCTATTCACGTGCTTCCTTATCAGGATAAAAATCTTTCGCGGATCTCCGGTGTGGGCATCATGCACGAATCCTGCTTTCCGAAAAGCCGGTAACGGTATTTTGCGAACAGTTTATAAAATAGATCCCGAACCGCACGCGGCAGGATCATGAAAATGCATGCCCCGGACCAAATTCCGTCCAGTTTCCCTGCAATTCGCAGGGCAGCGGTTGAAAGCGTGTAAGCTCTTTCGTCTTCGATCAATATCACGGAATCGGTTTCGATCCTGTCGATCCCGTATTTCAACGCCAATTCCTCTCCCGCGTCGGATTGCAGGGGCGAGAATTTAAAGTAACCTGCTTTATCGTGTTCGATAACAAAATTCACCGCTCCGTTGCAAAAATTACAAACACCGTCGAATAGAATGACTGCGGACATATTAAAATTCTACATTAGTTTTCGCATAGATTTCAGTTCGAAAGCCAAATGAACCCTTAAAGATGGAAAAAAGGAAAATTAATTACACAACGCGTATCGGATAGAAAGCCTCGGGCGGCCTTGGATAGAATAAAAAGCATGATGAAACAGCAAATTTCAGAACAGAAGGGAATAAACGAACTGCGGTGGCAGGCGGTGCGGTCCAAAAACAGTGAATTTGACGGTGCATTTTTCTTTGCCGTGCGGACGACGGGAATTTTTTGCCGCCCGTCTTGTTCATCGCGAAGCCCGAAGCGGGAAAATGTATCATTTTTTATCTCTCCGGGCGACGCGGAAGCGGCCGGTTTCCGGGCGTGTCTGCGATGTCAGCCGAAAAATGAATATTTCCCGGGTGCGGGTGCGCAATTGATAGTGAAAGCTTTCGAATTTTTGCAGTCGGATAAGACGGAAATCCCGACGACAGAAGAAATGAGCGCAAATCTCGGTGTCAGCACCGGGCATTTGCAAAAAACATTTAAGGCCATGCTCGGCCTTTCGCCAAAGGAGGTTTTGGATATGATGCGGATAGAAAATTTTAAACAAAATGTGAAGGAAAGCGATGTCACGACGTCGCTTTATGAAAGCGGTTTCGGATCGAGCCGTTCGCTTTATGAAAAGGCGGGCGAAACTCTGGGAATGACTCCCGCGGTTTATAAAAAAGGCGGTAAAAATATGAAGATCGGTTACACGATAGTAGATTCTCCGCTCGGAAAATTGATGGTGGCGGCGACGGAAAAGGGAATTTGTTCTGTAAGTTTCGGTGACAGTGACGCGGAGCTTCTGAACGAACTGGGTAAGGAATTTTTTGCCGCCGATATTGCTAAGAACGATGCCGACTTGAATGATTCGGTGAACGCGATACTAAATAGTTTGAATGGAGAAAAGGCGATCCTTAACCTTCCGCTCGATCTGCGGGCAAGCGCCTTCCAGTTGCGTGTCTGGGCCGAACTACGGAAAATTCCATATGGCGAAACGCGTTCGTACAGTCAGGTTGCGGCTTCTTTGGGAAACCCGGCCGCCGTCAGGGCCGTTGCCCGGGCCTGCGCAACCAATCCGGTGGCGTTGGCGACTCCATGTCACCGTGTAATTGCCGCAAACGGAAAGCTGAGCGGTTATCGATGGGGAATTGACCGCAAACAGCAATTATTGAGTCTGGAAAAAGAGAAGGCGGGTTGAAAAAAGAGCGGAATGGCTCAATGTTTTAATCGTCGATATTGCAAAGTCCGGTACTAGATGCTCACGCGAAAGTTATTCATCAGCACAGAATTGGAACACTACGGTATTTAGTATTTTAAATACTGTGCTTAATTCTGTGGCGTACGTGCTCTTTGCGTTCTTTGCGGCTTTGATTTAGCGCCTTTGCGTAAAAAAAAAGAGGTTTCACGCAAAGACGCGAAGGGGCGCAAAGCCCAAAAACGGAAATCCGCACGAAGCCTAAACATAAATCAGCACCACACATTTAAGACACTACCCAATTTTGCAATTTGAAACTTTTCCATTATTCTTTCCGTAACAGCAATTTCTAATCAGTTCAAACCATTTCCATTCTTGTCCTTACAGTTATGAAATTAAAGCTATTCCTGTTTGCTTTTGCGGCAATAAGTTCGCTTTTCAGCCTGTCCGTTTCAGCCCAGACCTATGCGATAACCAATGCCAAAATTGTCACCGTGTCGGGTGAAACTATCGAAAAGGGAACTGTCGTGATCCGAAACGGGCTGATCGAAGCCGTCGGGGCTTCGGCCCGGACACCGGCGGACGCTCAGGTGTTCGACGGCACCGGATTGACAGTTTATCCAGGCTTTTTTGACGCACTGACAAATTTGGGAGCGCTGAACCATCCAATCAGCATAAGCGGCAACCTGGAAATTCGTGTAAACAGCCTGCTCAGCAACTGCGCGGCCCAAGCCATCTGTGATTATCTGGATAATCC
>JACMMN010000214.1 GCA_014379075.1 Pyrinomonadaceae bacterium
CCACTCGTTCTTTTCCTTCTCCCTCCATCTTCGAGACGTCACGAAAACGAAAGTAGTTTCGGAAGGGTCCACTTCGTCGCCCGGCTCCCCTTTTCGCTTTTCGTAGTCGCCGTCCGCTTTGCCTTTCTTGTCTTTAGTAGTGCCCATTTCCCAAACGGAAGCTCCGTCGGGCACCCAGGCGTTACCCGCATCGACGTCCAGCACGCCGTCGTACCCGGGTAGAGCGACACCTTCGCCTGCTGCGATCCCGATGTGGTTTATTTTCGGGACGGTTCCGATTATTAAGCTCCGCACCAGGTTGGGTAGTTGCGATTGAGATTCTGTCCGGTCGGACCAGTGAACCAAGTCGGTGGCGTCGATGTATAGTTTGTGGGTCATGTTTGTTAAATAATATTTTAAGCGATTTCTTTTCAATACGAACGGATCGGTGCATTGTTCGGATACGGCTTTCATTGCCGAGCGACTCCGGAAAGTGAACTCAAGTCGACCGTCGAGGGGTTTGAGAATCACGGCGATTCACGTTTAAGGCCGACGTCACCCGCCAAGGCATGCCCGGCTTTAAGTTCCAGCTGCAACGCTCCGGTGAGACCACTTGGTTCGCCGTCGCCGTCGCCCAGGTCACACCAGTCGAAATCACGGTAATTCCGTTAGAAGCAGGCAAGCCCGAACGCATCTACATCCGAGCCATGCTGCTAAAAAACAACGACCCCACCCCGGCGCCCCATGCGATATCGTTTCGCTGATCGGGATGCGTAAGAAGTCCGTCCACAGATGAACACAGATAGACACAGATGTCTCTACAAGGCATCTTTTTTTATTTCAGTGGCAGTCGATAGGAGATAAAGTGATCGTGCTCAACCGAGAAGTCGAAAGGGACGCCGAGATGCTAGACGATATGGCGGGAAGACATTTAAATTTGTCTGGGAATCCAGGGAGATTAGCCTGGGGCGCAATTCGAATTTGGAAAAAAAAGGGTGGTCGACAGTCAGACGAAATGATAAGATGATAGGGTAATGAAGCTGCCAAATCTGACAAGTTGAGTCGCTGTTACAGACAGAAAGATGGTGGCAAGATGGTGGCAGTTTCCTGGATCAAGGTGAATCTTGGGGTGTCTGCAGATTGATATAAAGTGTTGATATTAAGGCACTTTGACCTATTTTGACAAAGTATGAAAAGCCCCCTGGTTCGCTTGGGGTCCGAGAGGCCGCAAGTTCAAATCTCGATCCTGGCGTTGGGGCGTTCGTTTTCACTTTCGGCTAATGGATGGATCAAACATCCGCCAGCAGGCTCGCTAGTTAGAAGGCAACGATAATACGGTATTCATAAAGGGTTACCCGATAAATTATTCACAGAGCGGCAATCCGCCGGCCCTTCAGTATCAATCACGAGAGATGAGACAAAGTGCGATATCGACATCGATATTCGTTCGGAGGCGAAGATCTTCTTACGACCTGTCCCGGTTGAGGGAGCTGTCCACGTGCAAGAGAATTTTTCGCCTTCGAGTAAAAGGAGCATCGAAGGATATACGATCGCCGTGTTGATGGTGCAGTAACAAACCATTGGTTGAAAAAGAAGCCGGTTTTTCGCTGGCCTCTATGAATCGCGACGTTCATTCCAGACACATCACGGGTTTTACTACACCAAAGTAAAATTCAAACTTACGATTCTTCTAGTTTAAGGTCCGCCTTTTTCCAGTGACGATTCGATCTTCATATTCCAAAATATCCGCCATTCGGTATCGGATTTGATTGCCGATTCTTAGCGCCTTCAGATGACGTGGGTTCGACTTGGGTAGAGCCCTGAGACGTTGGAATCTTTTCGAAATCGCCTCCTCAGTTCCAGTAAGGTGCCATCTTTGCGCGAGTTGTTCGCTGTCGATTATTTCACGGTTCATAGTTCCCATTTCCCCTACATTCTCTACATCGGAATGCAAGAACTATGCCCTCGCAAATAGGTCATCAGACTTTCATGAAGAACATAGACACTCATGGTCGAAAAGCCTCATCTTAGGTCGGGACCGGACGGGGTCTTGACAGAAAATTCCCCCCGGAATTCCCCCCGGAACAAAATTTTAGACAAAAAGAAAGGACCAGCCTATTTTCAGGCTAGTCCCTAAGTATTTACGAACAGGGGATTTAATTTGGTACTGGGGACGGGAATCGAACCCGTACGCCCCTAAAGGCACAGGATTTTAAGTCCTGGGCGTCTACCAATTCCGCCACCCCAGCACGATTTAAGAGATTAACACAGATAAATTCAACTTCAAAACACCTGAAAAACTGGATCAACGGCCCGTCAAAACGGCTGCCTCCTATGGTATTATTGCCGGAAAGGCTAATTGCAATAATCGATGCTTCGCTACATTGATCGTGTAACGGCTGAAACAACGGTAACAGGTGTAACAAATGGATCAACTTGCTTGGATAATTTGGCTCGTGCTGGGTGTGGGGCTGATAATTGCTGAAGTGTTCACGCTCGGATTTGTGCTTTTATGGTTCGGCGTCGGGGCACTGGCGGCGGCTCTGGCCGGGATGTTGGGTGCTCCGTTCACCGTGCAGTTTTTCGTTTTCGCGCTCGTTTCAATCGCCCTGACCGCAATGTCGAGGACTATCTTTGCAAAATACCTGTCTCACAACGACGAAGACACCGTGAAAATGGGAATGGATTCGTTGCCCGGACAGATCGGGACCGTGACGCTGGCTAGCAGCGGAGCTTTGAAAGAGTCGGCTGTTAAGGTGTTCGGTTCAACCTGGACGGCGTTTCCAGTTGACGGGGAAACGGAACTGGTTGAAGGCGAAAAGGTCGAGGTTGTAAACGTTCGGGGATCATCTATTTATGTCCGGCGAGTTTCGAACGAATTGCCCGGGTGGAGAGACAAGTCCGATTAAATCCTAACGCCGACATCCTTTGGCCGCATTTCACGCTCATGCGGACACGGATGTCTGCGTTTCGGTATGAAGTCATAGAATTTCTGCGGTGTCCTGATCGGCCGTGTCGTGGATGTTGCCGAGATCGATCAATTCCAATTGAACATCTTCGCCTGACGGTTCCGGCAGAGTTTCGCCGTTGATCTTCGCAAGAATGACCGTGATATTGTCCTCGCCGCCATTTTCATTGGCTTCCTTGACAAGTTCGGCGCACGCGATCTCAAGTTTATCCAGATTTTCAACGACCAGCCGCTGCATGCTGGCCGCCGAAACCTTATTGGACAGGCCATCGCTGCAAAGCAAAACGACGTCGTTCCGGCTCGGAGCCAGGCGTGCGGAAACCGGGTAAATCTCATTTTGGGCGCCCAGAGCCTGAAGTATCACATTCTTGAGAGTGTGCGTTTCAGCTTCTTCGGCGGAGATCTGTTGGGCATCGATGAGCTGCTGCACGAGGGATTGGTCCTTGGTGATCTGATATATCTTGCCGTTGCGGACCAGATATGCCCGGCTGTCTCCGACCTGAATGATATCAACGGCATTCGGCGTCACACCCATGCCGGTGAATGTTGCGCCCATACCCTGATATTGCGGGTCGGTGCGGCCCTGCTGGTGTATCAGATAATTTGCGAATAGGGTTGCATTGTACAGCTTTGAAACCAAATGATGCTCGTAATTTTCCGGTGTAAGGGTCTCGTCAACGTCTTCGCTCAGGAGCTTTTCGCTGACGCTTTCGACCGCCATCTTACTAGCGACTTCGCCCGCCAATGCGCCGCCCATTCCATCGGACACAGCAAGAACAACGCCGTTGTCGTCGACATCAAATTTTTGGGATTCGATCACGAACTCGCCATCAGCCTGCGCACCGGTCCAAACCTTTGAACGGGATATATTCAAAAGAAGATAATTATCCTCGTTGCCTTTCCGTACCCGGCCGATGTGGGAAGTGGCATGTATCTCGACAGTTAACATATTTATCGCGTTAAGAATCGAGGAACGAAAATACTCTCGCCTCCAGACCCTCAACTATTTTAGCGCTTGATCTATATCTGCAATAATATCTTCGACATCCTCGATACCGACCGAAATCCTGACCAAACCATCTGTAATGCCTAATTTTTCTCTTGTTTCCTGTGGAACCGAAGCGTGCGTCATAGTCGCGGGATGAGAGATCAAGGATTCGACCCCTCCGAGGCTTTCGCCCAGAATACAAAGCTTGACGGTTTCCAAAACGCTTTTTGCATTAGACAGCGAACCGGTCTCGAATGCAACCATACCGCCGAATCCCGACTGCTGCCGTTTCGCGAGTTCGTGCTGCGGATGCGACACTAAGCCGGGATAATATACCTTCAAAACCTTAGGATGTTCCGCGAGGAAATTCGCAACGACACGGCCATTCTTGTCGTGTGCATCCATGCGAACTGCCAGCGTTTTCGTTCCCCTTAAAACCAAAAAAGAATCAAATGGCGATAATATCGCACCGATCCCATTTTGCACAAACCCGATCCATTCCGCATCCTTCTCATCATTCAGCGCGACAAATCCGCCGACGCTGTCCGAATGGCCGTTCAAATACTTGGTCGTTGAATGAACGACGATATCCACGCCGAAATTCAAGGGCTGCTGGAAGTAAGGAGACATGAAAGTGTTGTCGCATACAACGGTAGCCCCATTGGCATGTGCAAGATCCGAAACGGCCTTGAGATCCGTAACCGACATCACGGGATTTGTCGGCGTTTCAACAAAAACCATCTTCGTGTTCGGCTTGAATGCCCGTTCGAGATTTGGAATGTCGGTCGTATCGGCCAGATCGAATTCGACGCCGTAGTTCGACAGTATCTTGCTGAAAAGCCGAAACGTTCCGCCGTAAGTATTGTCGCCTAAAATAACATGCTCGCCCGCTCTTACCAGTTTCAGGACGGCATCGATCGCCGACATGCCGGAAGCAAAAGCAAAACCGAATTTTGCATTCTCCAGGGCGGCGATGTTCGTTTCAAGCGCCGAGCGGGTCGGATTCTGCGTGCGGGCGTATTCAAAACCTTTGTGCTTTCCAAGCGCCTCTTGCGCATAGGTCGATGTTTGATATATGGGGACACTTACCGCACCCGTCGCAATGTCAGGCTCGTTTCCGGCATGGATTGCAATAGTCGAGAATCCCATAGAAAAGCGCGTAGAAGACTAAAATTATCGAAATTTCGTTATACGTAAATTGAAGGGTTTTGGATTCAAAACGCTCGGCTTAACGAGCCTTTATGGTAACTTGCCGAATTAAAAAATGCAAACACGATATATTCGGTATCAGGGCGGGTTATCTAAATGACGGGTGTGCCGAGTGTGCCGATATTTACAGCCCTATTCTCAAAATCGGAAATCTTTGCTTCATGTTCAAGGGTCAACGCAATATCGTCCAAACCGTTGAGCAGGCAATAGCGGCGAAACGGGTCGATATTAAAGTACGCGGAAAAGGACCGGCCGTCCGAGACCTTTTGTTCCGTCAGGTCGACGGAAAGGAAATAATGCGATCCGGCCATGGTGATTTCGGTCAGAATACGAATGTCCGATTCGCCCAGAACCACGGGAAGAAGTCCGTTGTTCAAGCTGTTGTTATAGAAAATCTCTGCAAAGCTCGAGGCAATAACCACACGGAAACCGTAATCCAAAAGGCTCCATGCGGCATGTTCGCGAGAGGAACCGCAGCCGAAATTCGCTCCGGTGATAAGAATTGACGCACCGCTAAACTTCGGGTCGTTAAGAATAAAATCGGCTTTGGTTGATCCATCCGCGGCAAAGCGCCAATCGTTAAAAAGAAATTCTCCGTATCCGGTTCGCTCGATCCGTTTGAGAAACTGCTTTGGAATGATCTGATCGGTATCCACATTGGCGGCATCGATCAGGACGGTTCGGCCGGTATGAAGTGTAAATTTATTCATTGTTTCAATTTCCGGTCCTGACCCTTCACTAGTCGTTAAATCTCCAATTTCTTACGTCGACAAAATGCCCGGCGACAGCCGCCGCCGCCGCCATCGATGGGCTCACAAGATGGGTTCGTCCACCGCGTCCCTGGCGTCCCTCGAAATTGCGGTTGCTTGTAGACGCACACCGTTCACCGTCGAGCAGTATATCGTCATTCATTGCAAGGCACATCGAACAACCCGCATCTCGCCATTCGAAACCGGCCTCCACGAAAATTTTGGCAAGACCCTCCTGTTCGGCCTGACGCTTTATCTGCATCGAGCCCGGAACGACCATCGCGTTCACTTTACTATTAACATGATGACCTTTTGCAACCTTTGCAGCTTCGCGTAGGTCTTCTATCCTCGAATTTGTGCAGGATCCAATAAATGCACGGTTAATCGCGATCTCATCTATTTTTTGCGAAGGTTCGAGCCCCATGTATTCAAGCGCCCGTTCGAACGATCTGCTCTTTTCGTCACCCGAACCGTTGGCCGATGCCGGAACCGCAGCGGTTATCTTAGCAGACATTTCCGGCGATGTGCCCCAGGTAACATAGGGCTCTAGCTCCCTGGCTTCGATCTCGACAACCCGGTCGAACGATGCCGCGCCATCGGTTTTTAAGGATTGCCAATACTTCACCGCTCTTTCCCACGATTCATCTGACGGAGCGAAAGGCCTGCCCTTAATGTACTCGAACGTCGTTTCATCGGGTGCGATCAAGCCGGCCTTTGCACCGGCTTCGATGCTCATATTGCAAACGGTCATTCGCCCTTCCATCGAAAGAGCCTCAATCGCGGTTCCGGTATATTCGATAACATGCCCGGTTGCCCCGTCCGTGCCGATCTGGTTAATGATGCCGAGGATCAGATCCTTTGCAGTCACGCCGAAAGGCAGGTTGCCCGCAATATCTATTTTGAGGTTTCCCGACTTCTTTTGCTGCAGCGTCTGCGTTGCCAGAACGTGTTCGACCTCACTGGTACCGATCCCGAAGGCGAGTGCTCCAAAGGCACCGTGTGTGGACGTATGCGAATCGCCGCAGACTATGGTCATGCCCGGATGCGTCAACCCCTGCTCAGGTCCAAAGACATGAATTATCCCTTGTTCAATCCGATCCAGATCATACAATCGGACTCCAAAATCGCTGCAGTTTTTCCGCAGCGCCTCGACCTGTTTCGCGGCTATCGGATCATTAAAAGGTAAATGTCGATTGATCGTCGGAATCGCGTGATCGACTGTCGCAAAGGTCAATTCGGG
>JACMMN010000026.1 GCA_014379075.1 Pyrinomonadaceae bacterium
CCTTCCTCGACGACAGCATTCGTATTAGGCTCCAAATTTCCGGCTTTTTCCTCTTCATCCAGAAGTTTCTTCTCTTCCTCGGTTTCCGGGGCTTCTTCCACGGCGTCTTTTGCCGGTTCGCCTTTTGTGGTGCGTATCCTCAGTATCCGCGCCTCATCGTCTTCGTAGACCATATCCGCCCAGCCGCTTTCCAGGAGTTTTGCTATCATGTCGTCGTTTTCCTTGGAATCCGCAAAGACATGATTCGAACCAAATTTTTCACGAATTATCGGCCCGGCATCGTCCGTTTTACCGCTAGTAATATCCAGCAGCGTTTTATACAGTTCCGGATTTTGCGAGAAAAGATAGTTGGGGTCGAGGCCGTAAACGTATCGATGCTTAGTGTTGAAAAAGAACAGCTTTGGAAAGTCGTCCCAATTCGTATTGAAGATTATCTCGCCGGCCGGAATATTCTCTTTGCCGTCGGCGTCGACGCCTTTGGCCCATTCCATCGACCGCTGGTATTTGTCGTTTACCTCATTATCCCTGAGTGTGCCGAGCAAACCTCCCTGATCGATCCCGATCTTTTGCAGCCCGATCATATTGATGAAGAAATATGCGATCAGCACGATTCCCAATGTCCAGACACCGGCCTGCTTGACCGAACTCCACATCGCCTGCTTTTCCGTCTTTCGATCGACATCAAGATACGGCTCGATCTCGCGTTTGAAATCTTCGGGAAGTTCGACCTTGTCTTTCTGCATGAATGCTTGCCAGCTAAATGCCGCAAAAAGGATCGAAAATGGCGGAAAATATTCGGCGAAACGCTTGGACCGAAACTGAGCAGCCAGGAGAATTGATGCAAACATTAAAAAGAACGTCGCTTTCTCTGGCAATTTACTTCCCTTCGGAATAAACAAAATATAGCCGATCAGCATTGCCGCCATCGCGACCGGAAAGTGGGTCAGGAGTTCAAGGCCAGTATACGGATACCACTCGCCTCCGACGGCAACCGCAAAATCGCTGCCGAGTTTTATCTTGGTGTAAGCGTGTTCCCAAAACAGATACAGGTTGTTAGGGAAATATGGGTTAATGATGTTTCCCAGAATCATTCCGCCGAAGGTGTAGGCCAGCGGCTCCCATTCGAATTTTTGTTCGTTCCAGGCAATGATGATCGCCCAGATCACGGCCGCAAATAACAAAAGCGGGAACAAACTGTACGTCCAGACAAATGCGAACATCAGCGGCAGCAGCCATTTGTATTTGCGTTCGAAAAGCAGATAAATTCCCGCTATCGTAATAATGATCGTCAGCGGCGGTGCCTTTGCCATGTTCATCCGGTAATAAAACATGTTCGCACAGGTAAATATCGCAGCCAGCCAGATCAGCGGGTAATCGACCTTGTAGCGGTGAAGAAGCCAGTAAACCGAAAAAACTGCGAGGCTGGCGAATGTTACAGCCGCTACCTTTGCCGCCGTTACGGGTTCAAAAAACCATAAAAACGGAATTTGCAGCAGGTGAAAAAGAAAATGATGGTCGTTGTAGTGCTGCGGATTCAAAACCGTCAGCGGCAGCCATTCAAAAGTCGGCAGCCATTTACCCTGCGATAGATTTTCCCACATCAGCATACTAGTTTTGATGTGATAATAGCCGTCCCAATCGCCGCAGCAGACCGCCGATGTCTGAAACTGAGTAAAACTCAATACCATCACGATAGCTGCGAACGCGAAAACGAGATAGACAAACCGCGTCGCGTCTTCGGTTTCAAGGTATTCGCGCCAACCGGATTTAGCTTTTACAGCCGCTTTTGCGCTTTGTTCAGGCGGAATCCCGGCCGCTGTTGGTTCTATGATTTCGTCCATTGTCCGATAAGTAAAACTACCATTTGGAAAGTTAAATAAATCAAAAAGTATCACGAAATCAAGGGAAATATCTAGACGGCAGTTTGGAGTTAGGGCTTTAGCAGGGATTTCTCCCACTATTCGCCAACTAAAGTTGGAACTCCAAACTTCGGTTTGCGCATTCGACCCTCAAAACCTAAAATCGAAGATTCGATTATGTATCCGAAAGGCAATCTACAAATTCCGGCATCGCACGGCCATCTTGAGGCGATCTTAAAAGAACCATCCGGTGAACCGAAAGGCGTTGCGCTCGTTTGCCATCCGCATCCGCTAGGCGGCGGGACGATGCATAACAAAGTCGTTTTTCGTGCCGCGGCCGGGCTTGTCGATGCCGGGTTGATAACGCTGAAATTCAATTTTCGCGGCGTCGGAGCGTCAACCGGTACGCATGACGAAATTCCAGGCGGCATTGAGGATGTGACCGATGCGCTCGCTTATTTAAAGGAAACGTATCCAAACAAGCCGATCACGCTCGCCGGATTTTCTTTCGGGACACGGACCGGAATGGAAGTAGGCATGAGTGATAATTCAGTAGTGCGGTTGATTAGCATCGGAACGCCGGTCGATAAATACGGCGATTTCGATTTTCTGATCGGCGTCAAAAAGCCGATCTTATTTGTCCACGGCGATAAGGACGAATTCGGTTCGGTTGAAAATTTGAAGAAGCTCGTGGATAAGGTTGCCAAAACGGCCGATGCCGAACTTGTAGTATTCGAAAACAGCGGACATTTTTTTGACGAACATTTGAAAGAGTTGCGTGAAGCAGTAAAAAATTGGGTAGAGAAGAAACTTTCGGAACAGCTGAACTGATAGGTGATACCTGATATTTCAGAAATTATCAGCGTTCAGGCATCAGTTACTCCGAAGAAAAAACAACATGACGGAAAATCAAACAGAACTCCACCGGCCGATGAGCGATAAGGATGCGGCAATCCGCCTGACGATGATGCCGCGCGACACTAACGCGCACGGAACCGTTTTCGGCGGAATTATACTCAGCTATATAGACGTCGCCGGCGGTGTCGAAGCCGTTCGTCACACGAAACATGAGCGTTTCGTAACGGTTGCAATGAAAGAAGTGATATTTCAAGAACCGGTATTCATTGGCGATCTGGTCAGCTTTTATGCGGA
>JACMMN010000215.1 GCA_014379075.1 Pyrinomonadaceae bacterium
TCGAAGCGGGCAATATAACCGAGGTGGTTAACGTTGAAAGCGCAGGCCTGGAATCGATCGTGAACACAGGATGCAAGCCTGGGTAACAACTTCGTTTCCAGGCAGATCCTGCAGCTTCCGCTTCAGGGCCGCAATGTGGCAAGCCTTTTGAGTTTGCAGGCCGCTGTGACGCCTGACGGTTCGGTCGCCGGTGGACGACGGGATCAGGCAAATATCACGCTCGACGGGATCGATGTCAACGATCAGCAGACAGGGCTTAATCTCGAACAGACCGGAGCTTTCTCGCCGGTTCTTCGTGTCAACCCGGACTCGGTCGACGAGTTTAGAGTTACGACATCGAATCCGGACGCAAGCAAGGGACGTTCGTCCGGCGCTCAGATCTCGCTGATAACGAAGAGCGGTTCGAATGAATTTCACGGAGCGCTTTATGAATACCATCGTAATACGGTGACGTCGGCAAATGATTGGTTCAACAACCGGTCCGGGATCGAACGCCCGGCTTTGATCCGCAACCTTTTCGGCGGCAGGCTCGGCGGGCCGGTCATCAAAGACCGGATATTCTTTTTCTATAATTACGAAGGGATGCGTGAGGCAAAGGGATCATCGATCGCCAGAACAGTGCCGACGGCAAGCCTCGGCGCAGGAAACCTTCAGTTCGTTGATAATACCGGCCAGGCATGGACAATTCCCGCGTCAGCAATAAATACGTTCACCCTGAACTCGGTTCCGGTCGTTGACGTTAATCCGCTGGTGCCGGCACTATTCGCGGCCGCTGCTTCCAGATACCCGGTCAATGACGCCACCCTCGGAGACGGAAGGAATTCAGGCGGCTTTCGCTTTAATGCTCCGACCCCGGTCGAGCAAAATTCGCACACCGCTCGAATCGACTGGACGGTGACCGGCGATCAAAAGCATCAAATATCCCTTCGCGGAAACTATCAGCAGGATATTACAGGCCAGGCTCCTTATTTCCCGGATACGCCGCCGACAAATACCTGGAGCCATCCGGTAGGATTCTCCGCCGCGCATACGTGGCTGATCAAGCCTAATATGACGAACCGGTTCAGCTATGGCCTAACGCGTCTCGCGTTTAGCGATCAGGGCGATTCGAGCGATCCGGCTATCTCGTTCCGCTACATCTTCCAGCCCACCGGCTTCGCACGCACATTCAACCGGACGAACCCGACCCAGAATTTTACGGATGATCTGACATGGATCAAGGGAAATCACAGCTTTCAATTCGGCACGAACATCCGGCTGATAAAGAACACGCGAACTAATTTCATCCGTTCCTTTGATGAGGGCATTACCAATCCCAGTGCATATGCCGCTAATGCCGCAAGAACCGCTATCAATCAGTACATCACTGCCCAGACCGGTTCGACCCGATCCGTGGCGTCCTCTTGGAGCACTCCTGCTCAAGGCGCTTTGGTCGCATTGTTAGGCAGGCTGAATGGATTTGATGCCAATTTCAACTTCGACACTTCGGGCGAACTGCTTCCTGAGAATACGGGAGTTAAACGTGAATTCAAGACGCAGGAATATGACGTTTACTTTCAGGATGCATGGAAGATCCGTTCGAACCTGACGCTGGTCGCCGGCCTCAGATACGGTATCAGTGTGCCTGTCTATGAAACGCAGGGCTATGAAACTGTTCCGAGCATTGAACTTTCAGAGTATCTTCAGAACACGGTCGACGCTATGAACAACGGCATTAATTATCGGGAGCCGCTTTCAGTGCGATTGGCCGGTAAAGTAAACGGCCTGGACAGCATGTATCGGATGGATAAGAATAACTTCCAGCCGCGCGTTTCGATAGCCTGGTCTCCGGAATTCGAAAGCGGATTAATGTCCAAGATGTTCGGCAAGTCAACGGAATCAGTATTCCGAGCAGGATTTGCGATCACCAACGATTATTTTGGCCAGCAGCTTGCGACCAACTGGGACGGTGCGAATACGCTCGGTTTTTCATCCGCGGCGTCGATCAACGTTAACACTTATAACATAACCACCAATCCTGCCCCGCTTTACACCGGGCCGGTGATGAGTATCAGGTCGCTTTTTCCGGGCTCAAGCATTCCCGGCAATCTGGTTTTTCCGCAAACGGCTCCGTTCAGGAATCCCGGCCAGGGCAAGATCGAAACATCGCTTGATCAGAATCTGGTGTCACCGATCAACTACTCGTGGAACGTCAGTTACGGGCGGCGGCTGCCTGGTAAGATCTGGGTGGATGTGGCGTACGTGGGAAGGAAGGCTCGTAATCTCCTCGCGGGACGCGATACCATGATGGTTAGAGACATCCGTGATCAGGCGTCGGGTCTGACATTCAATCAGGCCGCTACCATTCTTGATCGCCAGCTTCAGGCAGGCGTGCCGATCGAACAAGTGGCATCGGTTCCTTACTTCGACAACCTTTGGGCGCCCGGAAGCCTTGCCACGGCGTTCGCATCTATCGGAGCACCGGCGGGCCTGACCAACACACAGGCAATTTATTGGCTCCAGCCCAGTTATTCAGGGGATTGGCAATATGTGATGCAGGATGTGGATGGGTTCTCGGGAAGCCGATACTTCTTCCAGGGACAATATGACTCACTGTCAGCATTTGGCACCATCGGTTCGTCGGATTACCACGGCGGAACGCTTTCGGTTCGCCAGAGAATGCCGGGCGTAACGTGGGACTTCAATTACACATACTCGAATTCGATCGACGATGCGTCGGGCCTTCAGACCGGCGGACTGTTTGCCTCTGCGTTCATTCTAAATGCCTTTAACCTGAGAGACAGCCGGGCCGTTTCGGACTTTGATTTTAGGCATCTGGCCAACTTCAACGGTGTCTGGGAGATCCCGGTCGGAAAGGGCAGGTATCTCGGGAACGGTATGAACGGCGTGCTCGACGCGATCTTCGGTGGATGGCAGCTAAGCGGTATCTTCCGTTATGATTCGGGCTCTCCTTTCACCAGCGGATATTTCGACGCAACGGGATGGCAGACGAATTGGAATATTCGAAGTTATATGACGCAGTTGAGTCCGGTTGGAAGCGGCACGTCGTATGGGTCGGCAGCCGCATCATGCACTGCTGCTCAGGCGGGTAACCCTGGCCTGGACTACGGATGCGATATTCCAAATCTATTTGCCGATCCGGATGCGGCTTATGCCTCGTTCCGCACACCGCATCCGGGTGAAACCGGAACCCGCAACGCCATTCGTTATCCCTGGTCGTTCAATATCGATGCCGGGTTGTCCAAGTCATTCAACCTTCCATGGAAAGAGGGCCACAAGGCAACCTTCCGCTGGGACGTTTTTAACGTGACCAATACGCCGTTTTTTACCGGCCAGACAACCACGACCATAGGTTATACGGGTTCGTCGGCGGGCACGACATTCGGAAGGTTCACCGACATGGACAATTCGCCCCGCGTTATGCAGTTCGCGCTGCGATACGATTTCTAACAAAATAGAGATCTGATCGAAAGAGTTGAGGTTGGCCGACACCTCAACTCTTTTTTGCGCCCAATTAAAACTAGTTTGCAGAATTCTCGGCAATATACTTCTCAAGTTTCGATTTCTCGGGATGATCCGGACGCTTTCCGAGAAACATTTTATATTCCTCCGCGGCCTTATTTTTCATCTTGGCCGCGTCGTAAAGAGTGGCCAATCGCAAATGGATCTCGGCCTTTTCGACGGGTGCCAGACGGAGTGCTTCGTTCAAATGAACTACAGCCAGCGTCCCCTTTTTTACCTGCAAATACGATTCGCCCAAATAGTACTGAGCGTCCGACGAGTCAGGAGAACTCTTCGCCGCGTTAGACAGAACCAATATGGCATTGTCAAACTGCTTGCGGCTTACATAGAGCTTACCCAAATTAAGCAGTGCGACGGCGTAATCCTTCTTCAACTCGATAGCCTTGAAATAGCTGCCCTCGGCATTGTCCAAAGAATTATCCTTAAAATAAACAGTTCCAAGCTCAGTCCACGCAACAAAATCGTTGGGTTCAGCGGCAAGAAGCTGACTGAACAAATCTATAGCCTTTGCCGTTTCTTTTGCTTTTGCCGCGGCAACCGCTTTTAGATAGAGTTCTTCATTTTTGCCCGTCCTCACGAACAACTGATCCGCGGAAATTACGCCGGGTTTTGCCGCCGCCGCCGCCGCCGGCCACGGGATACTAAAATCGTAGCGCGGACTGCTCAATGGAGACGTGACAAACATCTGTCGGGCGACTTCCATCCCGTCCACTTCAACCACCAGCGTAACGTCTTGTCGAGGTACATTTCTAAGCAGGTAGTAGCCGGTGTCATTGGTAAAAGCTCGTTCGGCGACTTTTCCGGCATAATTGGCGGTGATAGTAATGATAGGCAGGCGCTTTAATTTCTCAGGGGTATTAAGCGTTATTCGGCCGGATATGTTCATTCGATCTCCCCGAGTATTTTCGCCGATCAATCGCGGCAACCCGGTTGCCTGGCGTGTCTCATCGTCCTGGCCAGCAGCGGTTCCGGCAGAGATAAGAGCCAAGTACAAAACCATTAAACACCTGAAAAATTCTTTCATATAAAACTCGCGATTCGATATGTAAATATAACTGCTTAGTAAATTGAAGTATGAGGCAATTGTCAAGGAAAATTGCTCTATTGTGCGGCGAAGGAGTCGTTGCCGGTTATCTGAGCAAGGTGGCGGGTGTCGTTTAGGGCCAGGACGCGGACGTTGTTGCGGCCTCTGACCTCGAAGCGGTTGACGCCGCAGTTTGAGGTGACGATCCACGGGGTTTGTTTGGTTGTGCGGTGGATCGCGCCCATCAGGTGAAGCGTGAGGAAGCAGATCGCGCCGGTGTGCGAGAAGATGGCAACCTTGCCGCCCTGGTGGTTTCGCAGGATGTCCCACAATTCGCCGGTACTACGCCGCAGGAGATTGCGGTAGCTTTCGCCTTGGGTGATGACGTGGTGGATGTTTCGATTTACGAGGGCGTAATAATCCTTCGGGAAGGTTTCCTTCGATTCGTCAAAGGTCAGGCCTTCGAGCACACCGACGTGACGTTCGCGAAATGCTTCGGTTTTGTTAATGGGAATATCCAGCAGTTTTGAAAGCGGTTCGGCGGTTTGGACGGCGCGGTGCAGGTCGCTTGAATAAATCGCGGAAATGCGTTCCCTTGCCAGCATTTCGCCCGTGGCCTCGGCCTGCCGCACCCCAAGCTCGGAAAGCGGAGTCGGCCCATGCCCGCCAAACCGCCCTTCAGCGTTACCGGCGGATTGGCCGTGCCTGATTAGATATAGTCGGGTTACGGGCATAAAGTCAGGCGTTCTGAGTCGTGAACTCAGAACTTTAGACAGCAACTGCTTCGGCGTTTAGTTTCTCGGTTTGATAATGCGTTGTCAGAGTATCGATGAATTCGTCCAATTGACCGTCGAGTACTAGGTCAAGTTGGTGGACGGTCAGGCCGACGCGGTGGTCGGTGACGCGGTTTTCCTTGAAATTATAGGTGCGAATTTTTTCGGAGCGGTCGCCGCTGCCGACCATCGATTTGCGTTCCGCAGAAAGCGCATCGTGCTGTTTCTGTTCTTCGATCTCCTGCAACCTTGCACGGAGCACGCGCATCGCTTTTTCACGGTTCTTTATCTGCGATTTTTCGTCCTGCATCGAGACGACGACGTTTGTCGGCAAGTGCGTAAGCCGGACGGCGGAATACGTCGTGTTTACCGACTGGCCTCCCGGGCCGGACGAGCA
>JACMMN010000216.1 GCA_014379075.1 Pyrinomonadaceae bacterium
GCAGGCAAAGTGAAAGCCAACGGATTCTGGAAATATTGAATCAAAAAGGATTCGTCTGCTTATTGGACGTAACCGGCAAAAGTCTTACCTCCCCTGATCTAGCCGCACAGATAGAAAAATGGCAAGACCGCTCAATAAAGGAAATAACCTTTGTGATCGGAGGCGCCGAAGGAGTTTCGGCCGCCATTAGCCAAAAAGCCGATTTTAGTTTATCCTTATCGTTTCTAACTTTTACGCACGAAATGGCTCGTGTCGTAATGTTAGAACAACTTTATCGTGCATATACCATAATAAAGGGGTTTCCATATCAGAAATGAGTAAATCGAATTTAAATGAAGTAAAAGAACGTCTCCTTGCGGAACGAGATCTTCTTATTGAAAAGCTGAAAGGCAATGATCTTTCGGTCGACGATTCCGAAACGCCTGATCCTGTAGATCTGGCCGTACGGAATTATTCGAAAAATGTAATGCTTGCCGTGTCGGAAAACGAAAGCAAACAATTGGCTCTGGTCGATGAGGCTTTGCTGCGGGTTTCGGATGAGGAATACGGCTTGTGCCAGAACTGTGAAAACGAGATCCAGCCAAAGCGTCTTGCCGCGATCCCCTGGGCACGCTATTGCCTGAGCTGTCAGGAATTGGTCGAAAAAGGGATGTTGGACGAAGATTAATAAAAGATTCTAAGGAATTTGAATTTGATTTTAGCCGGTTTAGTAAGGAAGTCTTCCGCCGAAATTTCCCCGTAAAGCTTTCTCTGCATTTTTGACGTTATGCTTCAACGCATTACTGATGCACTCCTTTCGGTTGTCTATCCCAGTCAGTGCCAGATCTGCAGCAGCATCGTAGACCGCTCATCCGACGGAGCGGCTTGCGGAGATTGCTGGGACAAGACGCGGATCTTCTCCGGTAGCGAGGTTCTCTGCGATAAATGCGGGGCCTTTCTTCGCGAAACGAAGTCTTCGGCTATCGTATCCTGTCACCAGTGCGAGGATCAGCATTATGACCGCGCCCGTGCGATCGGCGTATATCACTATGCTCTATCTGCGTCAGTTATCGATCTAAAGCGCTCGCCGCACATCCCTTCGAAGATCCGCGAACTTCTATTCGCCACGCTTGAGCGTTCATCATTTACCGATTCGACATTAGTTGTTCCGGTTCCGCTGTCGGCAAAAAGATCCGTCGAACGCGGTTTCAATCAAGCCGGCGTGATAGCCAACATCCTGGCAAAGGAAACCAATATCCCGTTCGATGAGCTAAGTCTGGTGCGAAAAATACATACGCCGATGCACCGGGTCGCGATGGATAAAAAAGCCCGCGATCTGACCGTTAGAAATGCTTTCGAAGTAAAACGCCCTAAACTGATCGCCGGCCACGATATTCTGCTTGTGGACGATGTCTTCACATCAGGAGCGACGGTATCGTATTGTGCAAAAGTCCTAAAAAAGAACGGCGCGCGCAAGGTTAATGTTTTAACTCTCGCCCGCGCCGTTTAAAATCAAGTCAAATTTACGTTATGGCGTGTCGTATTTCGGCACGGGCAGATCACCGGGCAATCCCCATTGGCCAAAGGATAAAATGCCGCTGTTGCTGCCTATGACGTACCAAACGTTATCCGAAGGCCTGTGCACCGCCAAATCGTCCACTCCGTCACCGTCATAATCGCCTACAACCGGAATATCTCCGTCCAGGCCCCATGAGAATTGACGGACGCCGTTGTCTAAACTCCTCAAAATAAACCATTGCCCTACCGATGGCCGATACACGACGTAATCCGTCTTCGTGTCACCGTCGAAATCGCCCGGGGCGGGAATGTCGCCGTTTAATCCGAATTGAACCTCGATATAATTGCCGTTTGAGCTGTTTATCGAATACCACCTGCCGTTCGAAGGACGCCATACTGCTATATCGCTGCGGCCGTCGCCGTCGATGTCGGCAGCAACCGGAATATCGTCGGTCAACCCGAATCGAAACTCGGAATAACCGCCGTCGCTTGAACGCAGCGTGTACCAGATATTATTCGTCGGACGGTAAACAACAAGATCGCCTCTTCCGTCCCCGTCATAATCGCCGGTTGCTGGAACATCGCCCGTTAAACCGAACCGCTGTACGCTGACGGTCGAATCGCTGCTTCTCAAAGAATACCAATTACCTTCCAAAGGACGATAAACACTGATGTCCGCCCTATGATCGCCATCGTAGTCCTCGGAGACAGGTATATCTCCCGTCAGACCGAATTGCTGCGTGACGACCGAATTATTCAAGCTGTTGACGATGTACCAGGTGCCGTTCAACGGACGAAAAACACTGCGGTCGGTTTTAACGTCCCCATCAAAATCGGACGATGTCCGGTTGCCGAGTATTTTATCGACCGTCCCGCCTAAACCGACCACGTAAAGTTCGCCGTCCTCATCCTCGCCGAAAGACGCAATGCTGCGCGAAGTGTCCCGCAGGGGAACCTGCTGTCCGTTGTGCCACATCAGGATCTCGCCGGTGCAAAAGTCTCCATACAAATATGAGCCGTCGGGCATTGCATTTTGCTTACCGCGATAGACGTAGCCACCCGTTATCGAACAACGCTGAGAAGGAGACTGCCTGTTATACTCGAATACCGGCGGGATCTGCACTAGCGGATTTGTACCGGTGGAACAGCGGTTCGGATCGTTTCCGGTACATCGGGTTCCTTCATAAACCCGCCAACCGTAATTTCCGCCGTTTGTGATCACATCAACCTCTTCGATTACGCCCTGCCCGACATCTCCAACCCAAAGCTGATTAGTGCCGCCCCGGTCAAAGGAGAAACGGAAAGGGTTTCGAAGCCCTATCGCAAATATCTCGTCCGATCCCGCAGTTGCACCTGCGTATGGATTTGTCGGCGGAATATTATACGCCGGGACCTGGCCGACGGGCGTGTCGATATCTATTCGCAGGAATTTTCCCAATAAAACGTTTATATTCTGCGCATTATTTGAAGTATCGTTTGCTCCCCCTCCGTCCCCGGTTCCCGCATACAAATAACCGTCCGCGCCGAAGGCAATAGTTCCACCGTTATGATTTCCCGCAGGATGAGCGATCGAAATAATGGTCCTGACCGCTGTCGGAACCGCTATATTCGGGTTGGCCTCCGACGCAGCGTATTCGGCTATCTCGATCGATCCATCGGACTGGCGCGTGTAATAAACGAAGAATCTGCGGTTATCGCGATACTGCGGATGAAACGCGAGGCCCAGCAGGCCTCTTTCACCGCCCGATGAACTAACGACGCTTGAAATATTCAGGAAGTCCGTCGGTACTGTAGAGCCGGGCTGAACGACCTTGATTATACCCCGCTGCTGCACGATGAAGATCCTGCGCGTACCGTCTTTCGCGTTTGTAAGATGAAGCGGTGAACTCAGCCCCGTTATAAAATTATCCTTCATCCGAAAAGGAAGCGGCCCTTGAGCCAAAATAGCAGAAGCCGATACGGCCGCCAAAAAAAACAGTGCAACAAGTGCTCGCATATTCTTCATTATTGATCCCCTAATGTTTATTTGTTTCCAGACCGTTTCAAATTTTTGCCGTGAGGTTGATTTCAATTGTAGCGATTCGCTGAATGCTAACGCAAGATATTTATGATCCGGCGAATTATTTAGGTTTGAAAATCCTGTTTTTCGGAAAGTGTTACAACCTGTATTTGACGCGGCGGCTCTTGAGATCCGCATCCTCATTTTCAAAATTCTGCAGCCGCATCGTAACGTCGGCGGTCATATCAAGGCCTGCCCGTACGCCTTGGTCCAAGTGAAAATGTCCGGCCGCGGCGATCATTGCAGCGTTGTCGGTGGAGAGCAATTTTGATGGAAAATAAACCGGCACGCCCGATCTTTTAGAGACTTCGGATGCCGCAGATTGCAGAGCCTTATTGCATGCGACGCCGCCCGCAACGATCAAGGTCTTCGGTTCCAGCTCTTTCGTCAACTTTTCCATCGTTCCCGCCAGCGACTTTACGACGGAGGCCTGAAAACTCGCGGCGAGATCCTTTACGATTTGCGTCGGAGCCTCGCCCGCCGAAAGCGGTTTGATATCATTCTCCCTCGCATACCTTGCAACCGCTGTTTTCAGCCCGCTAAAGCTGAAATCCGGCCTGCCGTCCGATATCTTGGGCTGTGTGAATTTCACTTTTGCCGGATCGCCTTCGAGAGCGATCTTTTCGATGGCCGGACCGCCCGGATAACCCAGCCCGAGCATTTTTGCAACCTTGTCAAAGGCTTCGCCTGCCGCATCGTCGCGTGTACGCGAAACGACTTTATAAACACCGGCCTCCGGAATGTAAAAAAGGTTTGTATGGCCGCCCGATACTATTAGGGCAAGTGCGGGATATTCCACTTCGGGATTTTCAAAGACCACCGAATAAACATGTCCTTCAATGTGATTAACCCCGACAAATGGAACGTCCAGACCAAACGCCAGAGCTTTCGCATAGCAAACGCCGACAAGAAGGGAGCCGATCAATCCCGGCCCTTGAGTAACGGCGACAGCGTCAATGTCCTTAAACAGCACATTCGCGGCCTTCAAAGCTTCATGCACAACAGGCTCGATCTTTGCCAAATGTTCCCGGGAAGCTATTTCGGGCACGACACCGCCAAAAGGCTTGTGAATCTCTATCTGCGAAGAAATGACCGATGAAAGTATTTCCCGCCCGTTTCGGACGATCGCGGCGGCGGTCTCGTCACAGGAACTTTCGATACCAAGGATCAGCATGTCTCTAGGTTATCAGAAAAGGTTACAGGAGTCGGTCATCCAACATCGATTGGAAAGGATATACGGCAGTTAGGTATCGCACGGACAACTGGCATTATGAGAGTACCGACGAAAAAAAGGCGTTCCATTACAGAACGCCGCAGGCCTCGTGGGCAAAGTCGAAATGACAAAATTTATTACGTTTCCCCCTGGTTCACTTCCCCTTGCTCGATGTAATAAATCAACTTGTTTACCTTCCGGATTCTCTTTCTATCGTCGCGGGCGACTTTGCCGGCGTTCCGTCAGTCGCACTCTTCAGAAATCCGCCGAAGAAAAGTATCGCAGCGATCAGGATAAAAGCCGCGAGACTAAGAAACGCCCAATGCACACCGCGAAACGATCTGGCAGTATCTTCACGTACTAACCGATCTTCGCCATCAACTGTTATGACCTGTTTCGACATATTTGCTCTCCAATTGAATGCGTGACCCCAAAACCGCAATTAGATATTGCAATGCATGTGCCAAACGCGAAGAGAATTGTATCTACCTGTGTTTGCGAGGTTTAAGAGGAGTGGATATTCCTATATCTTTTTCAAAAATAGATTTGTACGATTTTAATGCGGCGTTACATCGATCTTAAATGGATCGATTTATTGCTATGCGATATTTGTTCTTCCTTATTCTTTTCGAGTGGTAAAAAAGGGAGTTATAGAACGAGGAAGAATATAAGAACGCGATCGGAATAAGCGAATATCCGGCGGGCGAGCAAAAATTAGCGGTTTACCTAACAACCCTGACGACGATCATCGTCATGTCATCGTGCTGTTTGGCTCCATCTGCGAAACGGTCGGCTTCCGCAACTATAAGTTCGATAATATCTTTGGATGAGTGCCCGGATAGTTTTTTTACTGCTTCGAGCATCGAATCTTCGCCCCATTCCTCTTCGGCCGTATTCATCGCTTCGGTAATTCCGTCGGTGGATCCTACCAGCATATCGCCCGGCTGGAGCGTGATCTCGCCCTGCTTATAGCTGACTAACATCGGCGGGAGCATTCCGACGACGGGACCGCCTTCGGTGAGCAGGATCACTTCTGGATCGAAAACGCCGGTTGCCGAAGGAACGTCCGCGTTCCGCAATAGGAAGGGCGGATTGTGGCCGGCGTTGACGTACACAAGCTTTCGCGTCGAGGGTTCGTACTGGGCGTAGAAGAAAGTGGCGTAGCGGTTGGTGGTCGATGTTTCGTAAACCAGCTGATTGACGTTGACCATCAGCCCCGCGAGGTCGTCGCCGCTGTGGATCGCCTGCCCGCGAAGCGATGCCTGCAAACTCGCCATCATCAGCGAAGCGCCGATGCCTTTCCCCGAGACATCTCCGATCGCAATACCGAATTTACCCGATTCCAATTCGAAAAAGTCATAATAATCGCCGCCGACGCCCGACGCCGGACGGCACGCTCCGTAATATTCAAGGCCTTCGACCTTCGGGAGTTCCTGCGGGAACAGGCGTTCCTGCACTTCGCGGGCGATCTCGATCTCGCGGTTGAGCCGCTCCTTAAGCACGGCTTCGTTTGCGATCGCTTCGGTCAGCCGCGAATTTTCTAGGGCAAGGCCCGTTTGCGATGCGACGGATTTTAGCAGGCGAAGATCGTTGGCCGAATATGGCACTTCTGAAAGCTTCGGCCCGAGGCTGATCAAACCCGAAAGCTCGTTCTTGACGCCGACCGGGAGGAGAAGCTGCGAATTAAGCTCGCGTAGTTTGTCGCGGTCCTGGGCGTCTTCCTTCTGCCACGATTCTTCGTCGTCCTGATAGATCACGACCGGCTCGTTCTTCCGCAGCCGTTCGATCATCCGGGCGTCATTCTCGAACGATGCCAGCGGCGGCGTATCGTAGCCAAGTGCGTGGGCGGGCTGAAACGAAGTGCCGTTTTTCAGCAAAAGCGCAACCTGGGGAACGTGCAGCGATTCGCTGATACGCGTCGAAAGCGTTTCGAGCAGCGGCTTTGTTTCAACCATTGTCCGCACGTCATCGCTCAATTCGGATAAAAGCTGCTCGCTATCGTAGGCTTCGCGGAAGAATTTGCGGTCGATCCAGACGCGGATCGGCTTCGCGACAAGTTCGATCAGCGGTACGAGCGCGACGCCGCCCACAATAAATGCTATCTGAGCCGAAATATTGCTGCCGTAATTATTGATCGACCACAGCACTCCCAAACCGATTCCCATCAACAGAAAAAATTGCAAAACGCGCACGCCGCCCTTTGCCAAAGCGTACTGCAATCCCTGACGCACAACGATACTGACATCCATCGCCCGTTGGACAACGATCACATACGCCATCGTCAACGGAAACAGCAGTAATAGAAGCAGCGTTATTAGCCCGATCCAAAATGGAGCTATTTCGAGAAAGCTGCCCTTTGCCCCGGAGATGATGCGATACAAAACGAGCAGGAACGACGGAGTTATAGCGACGGATGTTCCGTAAAGCATGATCCGCAGGCGTCGCCGTGCGTCGGGATTTTTCGTAGTTCCCGATTTATGGGCCAGGGCGGCAAAGAACAGGCCGATCGCAAGCATGTTGAAAACGAACCCGACTAATCCGTATAGCTCCGTCAGCGGACCAATATATAGAAAAAGGTTCACGCCCGTGAAAGCCCTGAGAATCGAGAGCAATGTCAACAGTATTTGAAACGAAAGCGGGACGATGAATATCCATTTCAGCCAAGGCACTTTCTCGTCGAGTGTCCAGCGTTCTGGGAAGTAAATGCCGAAGAGCAGCATCGCGAGTGCCCAGCCCGAAAAAAATAACCTCTGGTAAGCCCCGGCCAGTGTGCCTATATCCCAATACATCTCCAGGCTGAGCGAACTCAAACCAAGCAGGACAAACAACAGTATCCAGGCGAGTGGATCGGCCGGCCGAACGAACAATACCCAGAAGCCGAGCAAAATACATACCGTCGGCAAAACATATCCAAAAATAAACCCGACCACCTGCCCGCTGTAATACTGGAAATTACGTTCGATTTTAACCGGCGTGACGGTCGCGACAATTTTTTCCGTGTCACCGTTTTCCGGCTTTCGCGACATTGTCAAAACGACCGGCTGGCCGGCTCGCAGCTTTGCGAATTCTTCATCAAAAACTTCGTCCGACTCAAGCACCCGTCCGTCGATAGCCTCTATCCTGTCTCCGGCCTTGATACCTGCGGCCTCTGCATCGCGGGAAGTCGAGAGAACCCTGCCCGAATTGTAGCCGAACGGTAGCTTCGCTTCGCGCGATGCCCGTCCCTGAAGGGTGAAAATATTTGCGTAATGCGTGAATAGAGCAGACATCGCAAAAACAAATAGTAAACCCAGCGGAATGTAGAGAAAAGTGCGTTTTTTCATAGAATACGGCACAGGCGAAAATTTAGTATGAGAAGGTGCACGGATAAAATATCATAACTTCCCATCAATGAATATATGTTAAATTTTCGATCATTCCGATTGCATGCATTTCGCGGATTCCGCCTTTCAATTATGACGCTTAAGGTTTAGACTTGAGGCTGTTAGAAAGCACAATTGACATTTACCCACGATGCTCACCAAAACCCGATTTCTGCAATTTCTTACCTGCCCGAACGAATTCTGGCTCGCTCATCATCTACCGTTGCTTGCGGCGCGGGAAGAAACGCTTGAGTACCAGCATCTGCGGCAGCAAGGTTACGCCGTGCAGCGGCTTGTCCGCGAAATGCCGATGTTCAGAGGTATCGATCCCGCTTTGTATCAAGTCGATTTCGAGCGGGCCTTTAAAACGGACGACCTGTACGCAAAAAGCGACGTGGTCGTCACTGATAAACGGACCGGGCAACTCTCGATCTATGAAATAAAATCCTCTTCCAAGGTCAAAGACGAACACATCTATGATGTCGCCTTTCAAAGGGCCGTCGCGGAGCTGAACGGTTTTAATGCTGCCGGGACGTATGTGATAACAATGAACGGCGATTATGTGCGGTACGGCGAACTTGTTCCCGACGATTTGTTTATCGTGAACGACGTGACCGATCGGGTAGCCGCAAAAGCATGGGAAACAAAGGAGCAGATCGCGAATGCGTTTAAATATCTGAAAACCATGTCGGTGCCGAACCTGCTGGAATATTGCGATGCCAATAAGCTGGATTGTTCATACATTAAACATCATTTTCCCGATCTTCCCGAATACACGGTTTTCGACATCGCATATCTTAAAAACGACAAGCGTCGCGAATTGCTGGGCGAAGGCATTGTCGCCGTAACCGATGTGCCCGAGCATTTCGCTTTGTCTCCAAAGCAGAAGATCCAGGTTGCCACCGCAAAATCCGGCCAAATTTTTATCGATACGACGGAGATCGGCAGGCGTTTTGACGATTGGGAATATCCGCTGCATTTTCTCGATTATGAGACCTTCAGCTATGCGATCCCTCAGTTCGACGGCATAAGGCCGTTTCAGCAAATGTGTTTTCAATATTCTCTGCACACTATCGTCAAACCCGGCGGTGAGACTACGCACAGCCACTTTTTATCCAGGGGCGACGACGACCCGCCGCGAGCGATGGCCGCACATTTACGCGAAGCGATGGGATGCGGTATCGGAACGGTCTTCGTCTGGTACGAACCTTTCGAAAAAGGCCGTAATTCGGAAATGGCCGCAATGTTCCCGGAATTCAAAGAGTTTTTCGAAGAGGTCAACGCGAAAACATATGATCTGATGAAGATCTTCTCCGACAATCTCTATATCCACCCGGAGTTCAAAGGCCGCACGTCGATCAAAAAAGTGCTCCCGGTTCTCTGCCCGGATCTTTCTTACAGTGAACTAGGGATCGGCGACGGAATGACCGCCTCTATTAGCTGGTTCCACATGGCAACGAAACGCTACGACGACAGCCGCTCGCAGCAGATATTCGACGATCTCTGTGCTTATTGCCATTTAGACACTTTGGCGATGGTAGAGATTTTCACCGTTTTGCGGAAGCTCGAAAAATAAAAAAGGCAGTGCGCAAATTAATACGTACAGCCTTTAAATATTTGACCCAATTCCTTTCTTTACACCCGGCGGCCTCTAACTAGCTGAAGAACCAGCACTATAACGGCAACCACAAGCAGGATATGAATGAGGTTCCCGACTGCGGCACCCGCAACTCCAAATCCCAACGCCCATAAAACAAGAAGTATTATAATAATTGTCCAAAGCATAAATTTTCCTCCTTATCGAAATTAATGTTTTCCGCATTAAGTCTAAAAAAGTCTTAGCTTTTAGTCTTTTTGGCAGTAACCGATATCTTACTGCTGCTCTTGGCCGGCGATGGTTTCGGTGCAGCTTTTTTCGGCGACGAAGCTTTCGCGGCCGGCTTCTTAGGCGCCGTTGCGCTTTTCGAAGCGCTTTTCTTATTCGCCGGTGATTTCGGAACCCTGACCTTTCCCTTGGGTTTCGACGCCGGCATAGCATCTACGACTATTTCACCCGCGGCCCCGGCTGCACCAACGGCGGCTCCCGCTGCGGCACCCGATAAGATCTCCCCGACTACTTCCTTCGTTTTGTCGTAGATCGTACCAAGCGTGCTTTTGCCGCCCGATCTTTTGGGGGCGGATTTTTTTTGACTGGCCTTTTTTGTCGGCATTATTTTTTCTCCTTGATTTAATGAGCAGACTATTTGCCTGAAGCGGCCGCATGCGACTTTTTGAAGTTCTTCTTTTCTTCTTCCATTTTGGCCCCTAGTTCTTTCAGCACGCTCGCTTCGAACTGTTCCTTGACCATTGGAAACATCTGGCCTTCTTCTTCCATAACGTGATGTTCCGTATCTTCCATTAAAACTTTCAGCTTCGGCTCGAACTTTTCGCTGCTCTCCGCCAAAGCGGCTAGTTGTTTTAGAAACATTTTGATCTGGCGATGCTCCTCGATGCCTTCGAGCACGATATCTACAAGTTCCTTGTTCCCTTCAGCTTCGAGCTTTGGATAAAAGATCACTTCTTCAATATGTGCGTGAACATCCAGCTCCGCTTTTATCTTTTGGAATATTGCAGGATGCTCGCTTTCATCCGTTGCCTTTACCTTTTGAAATAATTTGTCCACGACATCGTGATCGGCTTTCAACAATTCGATTGCGTCCATTTTACTCTCCTCCGCGTACCTTCTAAATCTATCGGGTTTTCGAGGGCAAAAGCTGTGCCACTTCTAAACATCCGACAAAGACTGCCTTTTTGAAAAAAGAAGAAACTGACTGTATCAATTTAGGACAGCCCAAATCCGACTTCACGGTTCGGATACCTGAAACCAGTGTGATAAAATGGATGTTTCGGCAGGGATATAGATTTATGTTAGATATAAATGTACTTGAGGACACGGCGTCCGAGATCTTTTGGGGAGAATTATCTCCGTCCGAACACCTTCTTCAAATTTACGAGGACGACGAGATCTTCCTGGATACGCTTGAAGGATTTGTGGCCGGCGGGTTAAAGGCCGGTGATGGTGTCGTAGTGCTCGCTACTGAATCGCATATCACGGGCCTCGACATGCGCCTTTCATCCCAGGGTATTGATATTAACGCAGCACGTCTCAACGGTGATTATATTGTTGTCGATGCGGAAGAAGCCCTTTCGGTATTTATTGCTGACGGTTGGCCGAACGACGATCAATTCCATGAGCTTGTTGCAGATCTTTTAAGGCGTGCGCGCAGTGATGAACGGCGGGTAAGGGCTTTCGGCGAACTGGTGGCAGTTCTTTGGGGCCGTGGCCACATTGCTGCAACTGTCCGTCTGGAATACTTGTGGCATAACCTCTGCCGGGAGCGAGGTTTCTCGCTGTTTTGCGCTTATCCGAAGATCGGCTTCACCGACTTTGCCCTTAAGTCAATGCAGGAGATCTGCGATGTCCACTCCCGCGTTATTCATTGATCGGAGCGGATATCTTCTAGTGATTTGCCTCAAAAGCCTGAACCGCAAATGATTTTTGCATTTCAGGCTTTTATTGTGCGTCAGCGCACATACAAGGCTTATCTAATAAAGTATTTTATAAATCATTACGAATGTGGCGGCGGGAGAGCGACTCGGAGATTGACCGGGGAGGCTGACGTATATGGGAAGCTGCACGGCTGATCGCATAATAAATGTCCCGTCTCCTGCGCCGTTAGAATGAAGGATGGATGTAAGGCTCCATCCTTCATTGAACAATCGTGTAGACAAGTCTGATCGCAAACCATTATCGGCTTCTCCCGCCAATCTTTGAGTTTTTTACCGCCAATTCAAGTCCCATCGAAAAAGGGTTTACTAATTTATACTTTCTTGATCGAATTATGAAAAAACTTCAGGAAGAACATGAAAAAGAGCTGCGGGAAATACATGAACATCTGTGGGGGATCCACGAGCAGCTAACACCCTTTAAGGATGTCGAAGGCGTCCGGGCAAGTGCTGCACGGTCCTTAAAACAGATCAGGATCTATCTCGAAAAGTCCGTATGGGAAATAGACTACGCCCTCCGGGATCTGAAGATCGAGCCGAACGGAGGCTATCGAAATGTTCCCGAGACTTTCGACGAAAATTAGAGCGTTGGAACAAGGATGTAAGAATAATTCAGGTAATGCCGCCATCACGACGAACCTGATACAATTATCCGTCACGCTCATTAACTTGATCATTTCCGCTGTTTTCATAAAGCTCCTCCCCAGAACGCAATACCGATTTTTAATGCAACATGACGTTTCATTTTGTAATCGTATGAACTGCGCGTTTACAGCGTTTGGGTTATACTGTCATAAATTGAGCCTATTTTATTTTACAAAGGAAAATTAATAATGAATCAAAGGAAAAATGCTTTTCTTTCTCTGTTCCTGACGTTTGCGGTGATGCTTTCTTCGGTATCTTTCAGCTTCGCGCGTTTCGAAGAAGGTATGTTCACGCCCGACCAGATACGCAACCTTCCGCTTAAGAAGAAGGGCTTGAAGATCAAGCCCGAAGAGATCTACAATCCGGCCGGCGGCGGTTTGACCGATGCGGTCATTCGCCTGAGCATAGGCTGCACGGCCGAATTCGTATCGCCCGACGGGTTGATATTGACGAACCACCACTGCGGCTTCGACGCTCTCGTCTCCGCTTCAACGCCTGAAAAAGACCTGGTTGAAACCGGCTTCAAAGCCGACAATCGCGGCGGTGAGATTCCCGCCAAAGGCTATTCGATATACATCACCCAGCGTGTCGAAGATGTAACGGCCAAGATAAAGGCGGGAACAGAATCGTTGTCCGGCGAAGGTCTCACGGCTGCGATCAAGAAAAACACCGACGACCTCACGACCGCAGAGCAGGCAAAGGCCCCGAAAGGCTCGGTCATCCGGATTCAAATGCTGAACAGCGGCTATTTTCATTACCTGTATCAGACGATGCAGATAAAAGACGTCCGCGTCGTGTACGCTCCGCCCCGCAACATCGGCGTCTTTGGCGGTGACCCCGACAATTTCGAATGGACGCGCCACACCGGCGACTTTACCTTCCTGCGTGCTTATTCAGCACC